>NTKN01000015.1 GCA_002457715.1 Cryomorphaceae bacterium MED-G14 | reverse complement strand
ATCAATAATATGAACTGAAGCATATCCAATAGTATTCGTATTATTTTTAGCTAAAAAACCAAAACTATTTTGGTTTTTAATAAAATCTAAATTTAAGTTTTTATCAAAATTTTTGGAAAATCCTTCTAAAAGTAGATTTTTAATATTATTAAAATCTTTTTCTTTAAAATCACAAATCTTTATCATTGAACAATAATAGTTAAATAGCTTCTAGTTTAAGCAAACTAAACATTAAATTAATATCTTTTTTTTGAAGATTTAGTTTTAAGACTGATTTTATAAATTATTGATAAATAATATATTATTTTATTGTTATAGTCTGAATGATATTGGTAATACGTAAGTTATTTTTATATTTTTTCCATTAAAAGTTGCCGGCTTTAAAATTTCAAGTGTTGACATTATTCTAAATGCTTCATCTTCTAAAATCTTATTTGGACCAATCGTGGTAAAGTCTATTAGATAACCGTATTGATCAATTGAAAATTGAATAAAAACATCACCTTCAATTTCATTTTTTACTGCTCTTCTTGGATATTTGAAATTCTTACCAATATGATTTGCTATAACTTGTTTAAAGCATATTTTAGATTCTTCACCAGTCTTATCTTCACAGCCTTTTAAAATAGGGGCATTTTCAACATCTACAAAACTCATTTCTTTTGGTATCTGATATTTTATAGAAATTTGAAATGTTTTTTTTGTTGGTATATTATCAACTTTAGCCGGAATTAATAATGGTAATTTTTCCATGATCTGAAGCGCAGCAATTTCAAAAACTTGTTTAGCATTATTAAAAGCTCTTTGTTGCATAAAGCTAACCCCAACTAAATTAGCATTAGGTTTAATATTATCTATTTTTCCATTTTCATCAATATCAAATTTTACTTTAACGATTGCTTCCAAGTTTAAATCCCACACTGATTTTGGATATAAAAAGTTTATTTCAATATGTTCTTGAACAGATTCAGTAAAGCATTGCTCTTGTTTATTGTCTGGCAATAACTTACAAACACTAAATATTGGAAATACTTCATCGATTAAATTATTTTTTTGGGCATAGTTATTGATGCAAAATAATATTAGAAAAATATATATTTTTTTCACATTACAAAGTTAATATAATTATGACTAGACATTTAAGTTTCAGATCCGGTAATCCCGCTTTAAGTAAAAACTCATTTAAAAAGATTGATTCTGATATTCAAAAAGGTCCTGTAATTCGTAATGAATTAATGACAATTAAAGGAACTGTTGACAAAACTGCCATTTCCTTATTATTAATGATTGGATCAGGTTATTATGTATATACTGAACAGATAGTATCTTTAATTTTACCAGGCTGTTTCTTAGGTTTAGCTGTTGCGATTCTTACAATTTTTAAAAAACAGTATGCTCCTATTACTGTACCAATATACGCTCTTTTTCAAGGCTTATTTCTAGGCGGTGTTTCATTTATGTATGGTCAGATGTTTGAGGGTATTGTATACAATGCAGTATTGTTAACCATAACGATTTTACTATCTCTACTATTGGCATATAGATCTGGCTTAATAAAGCCAACAGAAAATTTTAAGCTAGGTATATTTGCAGCAACTGGTGGTATTGCACTTTTTTATGTTATATCGTTTGTTGCGAGTTTTTTTGGAGGAGGTTTAGCAATATTTGATCCTACAAATGGATCGATGACGAGCATCTTAGTCAGTTTATTTATTGTAATTATTGCTTCATTAAATTTAGTTTTAGATTTTGATTTCATCGAGGAAGCTTCAGAAAATGGTGCTCCAAAATATATGGAATGGTATGGAGCATTTGGCTTATTAGTTACTCTGGTTTGGTTATATCTTGAAATATTAAGATTACTTGCAAAAATTAACTCGAGAGACTAGAGGATCAAATCCAAGAGCTTTCTTCTAACTTCTAATTCACTTAATGTATTTTTGTCCCTACTAGGAAACACACTATTTGTTAAAAAAACGAATATTAAGTCATTCTGTATATCAGTCCAGTACATTGTTCCTGTAAAGCCAGTATGACCGAAGCTCTCTTTAGAAAGTTTAGGGTGGGGATAAATTTCGGTTCCATTAGACACATATCTTACTTTATCAAACCCTAATCCTCTATTATTTATTGTGTCCTTTTGAATATGATTTTCTGTAAAAAGTTGAAAAATATCATCATTAATCAAAGGTGAGTTTTTTTTGGATATGTTATTAAGAAGTTTTGCTAAATCTTTAGCACTAGCAAAAAGACCTGCATTAGCAGAAACTCCTCCCATAAGTGCAGCTGTTTCGTCATGTACAGTTCCATGGACTAACTCACCTCTAAATGTTGAGTCAATTTCAGTAGGAACTATATTATTTAATTCATTTTTTCTTAACGGATTGAAAGTAATTGAATTATTTAAATGGTTGTAAAAATTTTCGTCTAAAAATCTTTCAAAATTAGATTCACTTATATTTTTAACTAACTCAGGAATTAAACAAAAAAAAAGTCCAGAATAATTATAATTTCCAGCTTCTGCTAATTTTGTTTTTTTAATCCTTTTTTTTATTGTCTTGATATAATTTGATTTTACATAAAGATTTTTGGTTAGTGGTAAATAACTATTTTTTCTATTTTTTGAAATAAATCGATTTTTTAAATCGCCATTTTTCTTAATTATTTTAAAATGGTGACTAATGTAAGGTCGCCAACCCGCAGTATGAGTTAATAAATCCTTTATTTTTGATTTTCCTAAAGGAGTTCTTTTAAAATCAGTTAGGTATTTACTAATTGGAGAATTAATATCTAAATCATATTTTTCAACTAATTTCATTATAGATAAACTTCCTGCAATAGTTTTAGTTAAAGAAGCTAAATCAAACAAATGATAGTCTTTTAATTTATTTATTGAATCATAAGTGTGATATCCATACGATTTATTGTAGATAAAATTACCCTTTTTGATATAAAGTTGAGCTCCAGGAAATGCTTTTAACTTTATAGAATTATGAATTAAACTGTCAATTGAGTTAGTATTTTGGGAAAATCCGTAAAAGTACAATAATAAAGTAAAAACTATCAATATTTTTAATTTCATAGTTTAGGTATTTCTAACTCAAAATCTTTTACTAATGCTTTTTCAATAATTAGTTGTTTATAAAGTTTATTTATTATTTCTATATAATTGCTGTCATTTATTCTATTTCTATTTTCTTTAGGATCAATTTTTAAATCATAAAACTCCCAAGTTGGAATAGTTTTTTCATTTTGAACACCAGATTTATTTAAACCATCACCATACACATAAATTAATTTATGGTCTTTAGATCTAATACCTAAATGAGCAGGTCTTTTAACCTCATGTTGCCAATACCTGTAATAAATAAAATCTCGTAAATCATGGCCTTTTCCTGTTAATCTATTTTTAAAACTTAATCCTTGAAAGCTTTTTGGTATTTTAATTTCAGCTAAATCTAGAAAAAAAGATGGTATATCAATATTTAAAAACAAATCACTAATTCTTTTATTTTGCTCAAATAATTTAGGATAAGAAACTACAAAAGGCATTTTAGATGATTCTTCATAAAACCATCTTTTATCCATATAACCATGTTCGCCTAAAAAATAGCCTTGATCTGAAGTATAGATAATTACTGTATTTTCAATTAAATTTTCTTTTTCTAAATAATCCAAGATTTTTACAATATTATCATCTATTGCTGCACCACTTCTCAGAAAATCTTTAACAAATTTTTGATATGTTTTTGATCTTATTTCCTTCTTACTTAAATTTTTAGTTTTAATAGGATTTCCTGGATACCTTTTTACATTATTTTTTTTATCATTTTGCCATCTTTCTGTAAGATTTTCCACTAATTGCCCAATATGTAATCTTCCAGAACTTTTATGCTCAAAATCGTACAATGATTTAGGTTCAGGTAATTCAATATTTTCATTTAATAAATTATGTCTTTCGGGATAGTCAAATGGTTCGTGGGTTGCTTTAAAATGAGTCATCATAAAAAAAGGTTTGTCACGATTTATTTTTGACAACCATTCAATAGAGCTGTCCCCAATTATATCTGCAGAAAATCCATTTTCTCGAACTCCACCTTTGTAACCGTCTTCCCAATTTTCTTTTGTTTTAAAATAAGGGTTATTATATAAACCTTGACCAGGTAAAACTTTATAAAAATCAAATCCAGATGGTTCTTTCTTTAAATGCCATTTTCCAATTAATGATGTCTGATAACCATTATTCTGAAGGATTTTAGAAACAGTTAAAGAGTCTGGATCTAATGCGTCCGGAAGATTATAAACACCATTTATATGACTATATTTCCCTGTAAGAATAGATGCTCTACTGGGCACGCATATTGAGTTTGTACAAAACATGTTTTCTAAAACTATACCTGATTTTTCTAATCTTTTAATTCCATCATTTTTCACGTAATCTGCTAAAATTCCACCATAAATACCCCAAGCTTGTGATGTATGATCATCAGACATAATAAATAGTATATTGGGTTTATCCAATTCATTTTTAGTGCAGCTGAAAAAAATTAAGAGTAAAATAAAAAAATACTTTTTCACATTAATCATTAATATATTCAACAGAAAATTAGAAATTAATTTTCAATTAATTAATCTGTGCATTTATTATTTCGATTTATTAAATTTAGATCTCAAACAACTATCATGACAAAAAATAAAATTTTAATTTGTGTAATTACTTTTTTTATAGTTACTATTTCATGTAAAAACAAAGACACTATTCAACCAAATATTGTTTTTATTATGACTGATGATTTAGGCTATGCTGATCTTTCATCATATGGCTCCTATTTTATTAAAACACCTTTTTTAGATAGTTTGGCTTTGGATGGAGCTAAATTAACATCATATTATTCTTCACAAGCTGTTTGCTCTGCATCTAGAGCTGCAGTTCTTACTGGAGCATATTCAAATAGAATTGGAATTAATGGTGCATTTGGGCCAAAGTCTAAAAAAGGAATTAACAAGAATGAACTATTAATATCGGAAATGTTAAAGGAAAAAGGATATAGTACAGGTATTTTTGGTAAATGGCATTTAGGAGATGCTGATGAATTTAAGCCTACTCGACATGGTTTTGATGAATTTTTTGGAATACTTTTTTCTAATGATATGTGGCCATTTCACCCAGAATTTCCAAATGCATTTCCCGATGATTTAATGTTGTATAGAAATGAAAAACCAATTGAAGTTTTAATTGATCAGTCTGATCTTACAAAAAGAATAACTGATGAAAGCATCAGGTTTATAAATGAAAATAGTAATAACCCATTTTTCTTATACATTCCTCATCCTCAACCTCATGTTCCTTTGTTTGCATCTGAAGATTTTAAAGGAAGTACAGGCAAAGGCTTATACGCTGATGTGATTTCAGAGATTGACTATTCAGTAGGAAGAGTTTTAAAAGCATTGGAAGACAATGGAATATCTGAAAATACTATTGTTGTTTTTACATCTGATAATGGACCTTGGCTTTCATATGGTGATCATGCTGGTTCGTCTGGAATTTTTAGAGAAGGTAAGGGAACCGCATGGGAAGGCGGTCAAAGAGTGCCATGTATTGTTAAATATCCAAAACAAATTAAGAAGGGTACTGTAATCGATGAACCATTGATGGGAATCGATTGGCTACCAACTTTCGCCAGTGTTACTAATTCTAAAATGTCTTCCAACAAAATTGATGGTAAAAATATTTGGCCAGTCCTGACTTCAGAATCAAATGTTAGCCCACATGAAGCTTTATTTTTTTATTATAAGTCTAATGAATTACATGCTGTTAGATCTGGTGATTGGAAATTATATTTTCCAAGATCTTACAGGTCACTAAATGGAAGAAATGGTGGAAAAGATGGATTTCCAGTAAAGTATAATCAAAATATTGTTTCTGAAAATGAACTTTATAATCTTAAAAATGATCCTAGTGAACAAAAGAATATCATTAATGATCATCCTGAAATAGTTCGAAAATTATCAATTATGGGTGATAATGTAAGAAAAGATCTTGGTGATAATTTAACCAATATTAAGGGCAGTGGGACAAGAGATGTTGGAATGGTAAGAATGTAAATATGATAAGAAGAAATTTTATAAAAAACTCTATCATAGGATCTATATCAGCTTCTTCATTGTTGAGATCAAAAACAGAAAAAATTCTAACTGATTTCAAATCAGTACCAAGGATAATTTCAACATGGAATCATGGTGTTAAAGCAAATAGAGTTGCTTGGGAAAAATTAAAAAATGGAGAAGGTGGCTTAACAGCAGTAGAGTATGGTGTAAGAGATTCTGAAGATGATCCAAATGAAAGGTCAGTAGGATATGGTGGATTACCCGATCGAGATGGTAAAGTCACACTTGATGCCTGCATAATGAACTATAATAATGATTGTGGTTCTGTTAGTTTTTTACAAAACATAAAGAATCCAATCTCTGTTGCTAGATTGGTAATGGAAAAAACTCCGCATATTATGTTGTCAGGAAAAGGTGCATTTGATTTTGCAGTAAAAAATGGGTTCAAAAAAGAAAATTTATTGACTAAACAATCTGAAAAAGATTGGAAAAATTGGCTAAAAACATCTGAATACAAGCCTGTTATTAACTTTGAAAATCATGACACTATAAGTATGTTACTGATCGATTCAAATCATAATTTATTTGGGGCTTGCACAACTAGTGGTGCAGCTTGGAAAATGCATGGTAGAGTTGGAGATTCTCCGATAATTGGTGCTGGTCTTTTCTTAGATAATGAGGTTGGTGCTGCAGCTTCAACTGGTCTAGGTGAAGCTGTTATCAGGACAGCTGGAAGTGCAATGGTAGTTGAATGTATGAGAAGTGGAATGTCACCCTTGGAATCATGTAAAGAAGTGGTAAATAGAATTTCCAATATACATAGAAATAGACCCGAATGGGAATATTTACAGGTAGGTTTTATTGCACTTAGTAAAAATGGAGATTATGCAGGTTATAGTCTCAAGAAAGGATTTAATTATGCATTAAGTGATGATAATAATGATACGATTTTAGTTGATGCTGGTTATAAAATTTGATGGAAGAGATAGTAAAATATTTAGGCAATTTTCATCCTGTAATCTTACATTTACCAATCAGTGCTTTTTTATTTACTTTTCTATTATTTGTATCGCAAAAATATTTAAAAACAAACTTTGATTCTGCTGAAGGGGAGCCAGCATGGCTTTTTGTTGATGAAATACTTTTATTTTGATTGATAAATTCATATAAGTACAGCTGTTTTATTGCTGATTTTCAATTTATTGCACGAAAAACTAAGAATTTATTAAATTTACCTTCGAATTTAATCTTTTATTTAAATAATTATTTTTAAATTGCCGCGAAGAAACTTAACATATTATTAACAATTAATTTAAATTAAACACTTATGAAAATAAAAATCTTAAAGATTTGTACCAGTTTTTTGTTGTTTTTTGCTTTGACATTGTCAGCATATGCTCAACAAATTTCAGGTACAGTTTCAGATGAAAATGGAGTTCCACTTCCTGGAGCAACCGTTGTAGTCGAAGGAACATCTGCGGGTGTATCTACAGATTTTGATGGAAATTATTCAATCGACGCTTCTCAGGGCGATGTCCTTATATTTAGCTTCGTTGGGTATTCTTCACAGTCTGTTACCGTAGGTAGTAGTTCTACTGTTGATGTTAGTTTACAACCAGATAGTGCACTGGATGAGGTTGTAGTTACAGCTCTCGGTTTATCTAGAGAGAAAAAATCATTAGGTTATTCAGTTTCTGAAATCTCTGGTAATGATGTCAACACTGTGAAAAATCATGATATTGCTAGCTCACTTACTGGAAAAGTTGCCGGACTAAATATTACTTCAGCTGGTACTGTTGGCGCTGGTTCAAGAATTACAATTAGAGGTAACAATTCATTAACAGGGAATACCCAAGCTCTAATTGTTGTAGACGGAGTTCCTATTAACGCTGATGGTATTAATACAGGAGGCAACGTTTATAATTCAAATGTAACTGGTGGAGGTATTTCAGATATTAATCCAAATGATGTAGAATCTATTTCGGTTCTTAAAGGTCCTAATGCAGCTGCATTATATGGTTCTAGAGCTGGTAATGGTGTAATTCTAATAACTACAAAAAAAGGAACATCTGAATCGGGATTAGGTGTGACTATCAACTCCAATACCACTGTTACTAATGTTTCTTATTTACCAAAGTTTCAAAATTTGTATGGCCAAGGAACTTTAGGGGCAGCTGATATAACAACTTCAAACTCATGGGGTCAGAAACTTGATGGGTCTGTTCTCCCACATTGGACTGGTATCGATAGACCTTATGTTGCTCAGCCAGATAATGTTAAAGATTTTTATGAAACCGGTGTTCAATCGATTAATTCAATTGCTATACAGGATGGAAATGCTAAATCTTCAGTAAGATTTTCATACACAAATAATACTACTGGATCTGTTTTGCCTGGCTCTGAACTTAACAGTCATAACTTTAACTTAAGAACTTTCAATCAACTTTCTGATAAGCTATCTGTTGATTTTAAAGCAACATATTTCACTCAGGAAGTTAATAATAGAGCAAGAACTGGTAATGATGAAGGTATTGTGGGAGTCCTTCACAATATGCCAAGAAACGTTGTAACATCTGATTTAAGAAAGTTTCAAATGGATAATCCATCTTCTGATGCAGATTACTTGGTTTTAGGACCTGGTAGTGGTGGGCCTAATCCATATTGGGTTATGTTACATGATGTTGATACTGAGAAAAGAGGAAGATTTATTGGTTTTGGAAAAATAAATTATGAATTTACAGATTGGTTATCAGGATTTATAAGAGTAAGTGCTGATGTTACAGATGTTAATTCATTATCAATTAGAAAACCAGGTCATCATAATTACCGTTCTGGAAGAATGGATGTTACTACAAATAAAAGTGGAGAGTTGAACTCTGAGTTTTTATTAACTGCTAAAGGAGATTTAACTGATGATCTTAACGTTGTATTTAATGTTGGTGGAAATTTATCTAAGAGAACTTTTCAGTCTTTGAGAAATATTGGTGAAGATTTTAAATTGAATACCAAGTATTTCTTGTCTAATGTTGTTACTCAAACTATACAAGAAACACCACAACAGGTTAAGAAAGTTAACTCGTTATATGCCAATGCTAATTTTGCATATCAAAATTGGGCATATTTAGATATTACAGCTAGAAATGATTGGTCATCAACATTAGGAGCTGATAACAGATCATATATGTATACATCTGTAAATTTAGCTTTGCTATTAGAAGATTATATAGATCCTGATAAGGAATTATTTGATTTATTTAAAGTTAGAGGTAGCGTTGCTAATGTGGGTAATGATACAAGCGCATACCAGTTAGTTCAGACATTCTCAGTTCCAGGTCAAGGATATTTAGGGTTAACAACTTTAAGTTCACCATCAACTAGGTTAAATCCAGATTTAAAACCGGAAAATGTTGAATCAACAGAGTTTGGTTTAGAACTTTCTATGTTAGACAATAGATTGTCTTTTGATTTATCATTATATGAAATTAATACTACTGATTTAATTTTTAGTGTTCCTGTTACAGCTTCAACTGGTTATAGCTACTTTCTAGAAAATGTAGGTGAAGTTAGTAACAAAGGTGTTGAAATAGCTCTTGGTTATGATGTTGTTTCTTCACCATCATTCACTTGGAGAACTACTTTATTTGGTTCTAAAAATGAAAATGAACTTGTAAGTCTTATTGATGGTTTAGATTCATATGTATATACTACTTCTAATAGTGGTAATATTAAAGTACAAGCTAAAGTAGGTGGTGGAATTGGAGATATATATGGAACAGCTTGGGATAAAGATTCATCTGGAAATTATAAGGTACAAGCAAATGGCCGACCGGATGTCACATCTGAAGCTGGAACATTTCTTGGAAATGCTCAACCTGATTGGTTAGCCGGTTGGAGTAATTCATTCTATTTTGGAGATTTCTCATTAAATTTATTGATTGATGGAAGATTTGGAGGTGCTATATATTCTCAAGAAGCTGCTGATGCAGATCAAGCTGGAGTTTCTGAGAGGTCACTTCTGTATAGAGAAAGTGGTGTTACTTTAGATGCTGTTGATCCAAATGGCGCTCAAAACACTACTGCTATTACTGGTCAACAATATTGGCAATCATATTCAGCAATAGGTGAAAACTATGTTTATGGCCAAGATAATGTTAGATTAAGAGAATTTTCTTTAGGATATAATGTGCCAAATGTTAGCTCCTTAGGAATAGAAAGCATGAATATTGCTTTAATTGGAAGAAATTTATTTTTCTTTAGTAAAAAGGCAGAAGATATTGACCCTGAATCCATGTTGGGTACAAATATTAGTGGTCAAGGTCTATCTTTTTCATCCTTACCTACTCAAAGAAGCTTAGGTTTAAATGTTACACTCAAATTTTAAAATAATTAAAAATGAAAAAAATAATTTTTTTAGCATTTAGTGCTTTATTTATAATTTCATCATGTACATCTGATTTTGATGAAATTAATGAAAAGCCAGATGCGTTAACTGCAAAAGATGTTAGTGCAAAATATTTTGTTACTGGCTTACAACAAGTGTTTTTTGCTCCAAATAGATATCCATATTGGAGAGGACCATTAATTCACTTTGATAGATTTTCAGGTCAACATATATTTGGTGATAAGAATTGTTGGTGGAATGAGGAACTAGCTTATACTTATCATCCTGCTTATACTCAAGCCACCTATGATTGGATGGCTAACTATAATAGTACCCTAACTTCTTTTATGAATTTCACTAAAGTTGGGGGTACGCTTGAAAATGAGAATTATTATGCTATAGGGTTGATTATGAAAGGATTATATTATCAAAGGTTTACTGATACATTTGGAATGATTCCTTACACTGAGGCATCAGATCCCGATATAACAACTCCGAAGTATGATGATCAAAAAACAATATACGATGGCGTATTTGCTGATTTAAATACAGCTATTGATATTATTGGTAGTAAAACAACTACAGGTGAGGGTCCTGAATTACTGGTAGAAAATGATTTATTCTTTAAAGGAAATTTACAAGATTGGAAAGCTTTAGCAAACAGCTTAAAACTAAAAATGGCTTTAAGAGCTCATGGTTCTGGTGGAGTTGATTATTCAGCTCATGTAACAGCTGCTTCTTCTGGTGTTTTAGGAACTAAGAATGCACTTTTGCCAAGAGATACTGAAATAAATATGTGGTCTAGTGCTACATATGGTGATATTTGGTGGTCATTCCCTGTAAATGCTTTATGGACTATGGGTTCAAAAGTAGTTGATGTTCTTCAAAACAATAATGATCCAAGGCTTTCAAAATATGCCAAACCTATTGAGGGTGGAAAAAAGGTTCTAAAAAAACCAACTGCTGGACCTAATGTTGCTTTATTTAAAAAACATACTGATTTCATAATTAATCACTTGAAAGATTCTGGTGTAGAACTTACAACTAAAGAAGAATCAAATGGAGACATAACTGTAACAATTGGATCAGGTGTTTATTATGCAGGCAAACCTGCAAGAACTATAGGAGCCTTTAATCAATATTCTCATATTGAGTTCTTTTCTAAACCATCGGATCTGATTACTCAAAAGAAGAATCAAGGGAAACCAATTCACCCTTATCAAGTAATGACTGCCGCTGAATCACATTTCCTATTAGCTGAAGCTGCTGTTAAAGGAGTTGGAACAGGGTCTGCTAATACTCATTATCAAAATGGTATTAGAAAGGCAATGGAATTGTGGGAAGTCCCAGCGGCTCAAATAGATAAATATCTTGCTGAAGAGTCTATGGCTACTTTAACTGGAACTGGAGATTTAGAAAAAATTGCAACTCAAAGATGGTTAGCTCATTATTCTGATGGGATGGAGGCTTGGGCTGTAATGAGAGATACTGGATTTCCATTAATTTATAAAAACACTAACGGTATTGGATATAAATCTACTAATACTGTTTCTGATAAAGATATTTATCACCTTGGTGATTTAAATGGAGCCTTTCCTCAAAGGTTGAGGTATAGTTCTTCACCATATAATACAAATTCTGCTAATACTGAAGCTGCTAATGCTATTCAAGGTCCTGATAAGCAAGCAACTAAATTATGGTGGGCTAAATAATAAGTTTAACTTATTAATAACTTTAAAAAGAGGGGATTTTTCCCCTCTTTTTTTTATTTTCAGATAAGTTTTGAAGAGTTTTTTAATTTTTTTCTTTTTTTCAATTTCTCTTTTATCTCAGCAAGATGATAATAAAATTAGTTCTGATGTAAAATTAGTAGTGGGTATTGTCGTTGACCAGATGAAGTATGAATATATTCCTAAATTTTGGAATAAATACGGTGAACATGGTTTTAAAAGATTAATAAATAATGGGTTTTTAGCAAAAAATGCACATTACAGCTATGCAAGAACCTCTACCGGTCTCGGACATGCAACCATAGTTACAGGAACCACACCAAGTTATCATGGGATTGTTGGTAATGACTGGTATAATCCTGCACAAGGTAAAGAAATATATTGTGTTGATGATAATAATGTTGATCCTGTAGGAACAACAAATAAAATCGGTAAAAAGTCGCCAAAGAATCTTTTAACAACAACAGTTTCTGATGAAAATCGGATATCATCAAATTTTAGAGCTAAGACATTGAGTGTATCCTTAAAAGACAGAGCTGCTATTTTATCTGGTGGTCATACATCAAATCAAACATTTTGGTTCAGTGAAAAAGAAGGTATTTTTGTTTCAAGTTCATATTACATGGAAAAACTTCCTGATTGGTTAATAGAATTTAATAGTAAAAAAAATATTCATAATTATATTGACTTTTGGGATACTTACTATGATATAGACAATTATATTGAAAGTGGTCCAGATTTAAATAATTATGAAGGAAAATTTTTAAATAAAAAACAATCTATTTTTCCTTATGATTTAAAAAAACTTTCTAAAAATAGAGATGGATCAACTGACTATAACGCTATAAAATACTCACCTTACGGAAATGAAATTTTAAAAGATTTAGCTTTAAAGGCTATTATTGAGGAAGAATTAGGGTCTGATGATATAACTGATTTTGTTCATATAGGTTTTAGTAGTCCTGACTATATTGGTCATAAATTTGGTTCAAATTCAAAAGAAGTTCAAGATACTTATATTAGGCTTGACAGAACCATAGAAGAAATTCTAAATTTTTTAGATAAAGAAATTGGGTTAAATAATTATGTTATCTATTTGTCAGCAGATCATGGAATTACACATTCACCTGATTTTTTAGCAGATAATAAAATCCCTATAAATAAAATACTTTCATCAAAAGTTTTCCCGCCTCAACTCAATCAGTACATTAAAAATATTTCAAACTATAATATTTTTTTGGATAAAGATAAGATCGTCAATATGAAAGAAGATATTGATGATATTAAAATAAAAATAACAAATTTGCTATTATCAGAACCATGGATTTATGACGTTTACGATTTTACTAATTTCAAATATTTTGAAACAAAAAGTTCAGATAATTATTCTTTAAATATGCTCTTGAATAATAGTCATCCTAAATATAGAGGAGATTTAGCTTTTTTTGTGAACCCTTTTTGGGTCAAACAATCATCAAGTACATCGAACCATGGGACACCGACAACCTACGATACACACGTACCCATTATTTTTTATGGAAAAAATATTAAGAAAGGAGTTTCTTATAATAAATTAAATGTTAAAGATATAGCACCAACGCTTGCAACAATTTTAGGAATTAATTTTCCTATATTGACTACTGGAAAAATTATTGTTGATGCAATAAAATAAGTTTAATTTTTTCAAAATAAATCTTTAAATATTGAAAAAATCTAATTTAAAAATTAGAAAAGCAGTTTTATCTGATCTTCATGAAATTATGAGAATCATTTCGTTGTGCACCAAACATATGATTTCTAAAAAAATTTTTCAGTGGGATGAAAATTATCCCTCAAAAAATATTTTTAAAGAAGATATTGATAATGGTTATTTAATGGTATTATTATTGAAAAGTGATATAATTGGATGTGTATCCGTTTCAAATGTTATGGATGATTTTTATAAAAAAATAGAATGGAAAATAGAATCTAATAATAGCTTATATGTCCATAGGCTAGCAATTAAACCCCAATTTCAAGGAAACGGTTATGCAAAATATATTATGAATTTTATTGAGAGTATTGGTAAAAAAAATAAGTATAAATCCGTTAGGCTAGATACTTTTAGTTTAAATGAAAAAAATAATAAATTTTATTCGAATTTAGGTTATTTAAAGCTTGGTCATATTTATTTTAGAGATCAAAGTGATATGCCATTTAATTGTTATGAAAAACTGTTAAAATAGTTTGTTTATTTTTACAAAAAATATAGATGTCTAAAAAGAAGCCAGATCAAGTAGCAGAAAATCCAAGTACACTGCCTTATGCATCCAATGTTGGAGCACCCGCTATTAAACCATCAAACTTAACATCATTTAAAGAAGAAAAGCTTTCAAAAACAAATAAGTATTTTTCTTCCAGATATGAAGAAATTAAGGAAGAGTACAAAAAATTGATGGAGTCCTATGAATGGAATAAATTGATTTATAACTGTAGTTTTAGTTTTAAACCTGATAAAGGAGAAATTTATCATCTTTATCAAAGAGATGATCAAAATTTATTTCTTTCCATAATTGGTCCTGATGAGTGGGATGAAATTTACATTGGATCATTTAGATTAGATTCAAATGATAAATGGGAGAAGGTAGATATATAGTGTATTATGACAACTATAAATTTAAATCCTGCAAAAAAAATCTATTTTAGTTCAGATAATCATCTTGGATCACCAGATAGAGAAATAAGTCTTAAAAGAGAAAAAATATTTATCTCTTGGCTTGATAAAATAAAATCTGATGCTCAAGCTATTTTTTTTCTGGGTGATTTATTTGATTTTTGGTTTGAGTATAAAACTGTTGTTCCTAAAGGCTTTACTCGTCTTTTTGGAAAATTGGCTGAGCTCTCAGATTCAGGAATTGATCTTTTTTTCTTTGTCGGAAATCATGATTGTTGGATGAAGAATTATTTAGAAGATGAAATTGGATTTAAAGTTTTTACAAATTCTTGCGAATTTAAGATTGATGATAATAATCTTTTAATTGGCCATGGTGATGGTTTGGGACCGGGGGATATAAAATATAAATTTTTAAAATTTTTATTTAGGTCTAGTATTTTAAGAAAGCTCTTTTCTTTAATTCACCCTGATATTGGCATTTCATTAGGAAGATTTTTCTCGGACAACAATAAAATTCTTTCAGGGAATAATAGTCCTTTTGAATCAAAAGAGAAAGAAATGTTGTATACATATTGTAAAAATGTACTAAAGACCAAACATTATGATTACTTTATTTTTGGCCACAGACATTTACCACTTGAATTAGATTTAGGAAACAATTCAAAGTATTTTAATACAGGTGACTGGATTTCTCATTTTTCATATTTAGTGTATGATGGCACATCATTCACTCTTAATTATAACAATAAATAAGTTTGATTGAGAATAAAAAAACTGAATACGAAAACACTATTATTGTTGGTGTTGTCAATAGAGATCAAAATGAAGCTGTAGTAAAAGATTATTTGGATGAACTTTCTTTTTTGTCAGAAACAGCTGGGGGAGAAGTAAAAAAAAGATTTATACAGAAACTTGATAGTCCAAACCCAAAAACATTTATAGGTTCTGGGAAAATATCTGAAATACTGATATTTAATAAAAAAAATGATATAAGTTCTGTAATTTTTGATGATGAATTATCTCCTACTCAACAAGGTAACTTAGAAAGAATTTTAAAATGTAAAATTATTGATAGGACAGGCCTTATCCTTGATATTTTTGCTCAAAGAGCAAAAACAAGTTACGCTAAAAATCAAGTTGAACTAGCACAATACCAGTATTTAATGCCTAGATTAAAAGGACTTTGGACTCACCTTGAGAGACAAAAAGGAGGTATTGGAATGAGGGGGCCTGGTGAAACTGAAATAGAAACTGATAGAAGAATTGTTAGAGATAAGATAAGTCTACTAAAAAATAAACTAAAAAACATAGACAAACAAATGTCGGTTCAGAGAGGAAATAGAGGAAGTCTAGTAAGAGTATCACTAGTTGGTTATACTAATGTTGGAAAATCAACTTTAATGAATATTATATCAAAATCAAATGTTTTTGCAGAGGACAAACTATTTGCAACTTTAGATACTACTGTCAGAAAAATAGTAATTGAAAATTTACCTTTTTTAATTACAGATACAGTTGGGTTCATTAGAAAATTACCAACTCAATTAGTAGAATCATTTAAAAGTACATTGAATGAGATAACTGAGTCAGATTTAATTCTACATATTGTTGATGTTTCACATCCTAATTTTGATGATCACATAGATTCAGTTAATCAAATTCTGGGACAAATTAAATGTGCAGAAAAACCCAATTTATTAGTTTATAATAAAGTAGATAAATTAAATGAGGAAGAATTAGAAAATTTCAAGTTTAAAGAAAATGGTGAAATAAATTTATTTATATCTGCGCAAAATAAAATAAATATTGATAAGTTAAAAATAAAACTTTACAGTGAGGTTAGAAAAATTCATATTCAGAGATTTCCCTACAATAATTTTCTATATCCTGATTTGAATTAAATTTTTAAATTAACCCCGATACCCATAACTTCACGAACCTGCAATCTCTTTATAGAGTTGTCATCGTAAATAAACTGTAAAATTAAATTAGTTGTTAAGTATTTGTTGACTTTCATCGTTGTATTTATTGTGTAATCTAAGTCAATATTTCCTGAGTTTTCAAGGTAATCCGAATATAAGCTAATTCTGTTGGATACCTCAACATTTTCAATAAGTTCAAATTTAAAGTAGGATCTCAAAGATGCACCAAGTTCAAATCTACTATTAGAACCTTTACTTACACCAAAGTATTGTTTACCTTCAGAGAGATTTTCAGTAAATGTTCTATTAACCATAATTAATCTTCCTGTAGCAGGGGCAAAATTTACCCACAAATCTTTAGTTTTTCTCCAATATAAACCGACACCAATTTGCAAATAAGCTGGGGAGAAAAAACGTGTTAGTTCAGTTCTTTCTTCCTCTCCGCTTGAATTTTTTCTGAATCTATAACCCTTTGTCCATTGAGTCTTAAAGTTTACAAAAGATGAGTAGCTCCAATTTCCAATTAAGTTATTTGTAAATTTTTTGCCTAAAAGAGAGTTTAACTCGAGCCTATCATCTGTTTTCTTTAAGTATTTACTACCACCAATACTGTTTAAACCATATGCAGTTATTACTTTAGTATCCCAATTCCAACCATTGTTTTCAAAATTAAAGTCATAATCAATTTTAATTGTTCCTGCTAAACTTGTTTGACCTCCTGCAGTCCAATAACTATAACTTGATTGGTTTCCTAAAAAAGTAAATTTTCCAGAACTATTCCAATTACTTTTTACTCTGGTTGAGTCAGATAGATTTTCCTGAGATAAAGAATATGTGGAAAATAAAATAAATAAAAAATTAAAAAAGTATTTAATCATTTTCTCTTATAAACTGGAACAGCAGAACATGCTTCACCAAACATGATTGATTTTGCGATAGGTTGTAGCTTTTCAATTATTAACGAATAAAAGTAATTATTGTCAGAGATATCTGAACAACCTTTAATTATTATAGGTTTATCAATAAATTGTTTTTCATCTAAGCTTTTTATTCCATCAATTATTTGATAATTTTTATATTCATTTTGATTTCCAATAAAATTTCTAATTTCAAGTTCTGTTAACTTTGACGAAATTAATAAATATGCCCAGTGAGGAATAATAGCATCATTTGAACATTGTATCAAAACAGTTTTATTCTTTAAATCTGACCAGTTATAATCTTTAATTTTTTGTCTGAACTCAGCTTCGATCAAAATAATTTCATCTTTAAGCCAATTTTTTAGATCAATAATTTCAAAATTAGTTTGAATTAAAAAGTCATTAAAATCAATAGTAGTGATTTTACTTTTAGAAACTCTATTTATGATTTTATACTCCATCTATAAGAACCCTAGCTCTAACTTTGCTTCTTCACTCATCAAATCTCTAGACCAAGGAGGTTCAAAAGTCATTTCAACTTCAGCATTTTTTACTCCATCAATTTCTGCTACCTTATCCTTTACTTCCTGAGGTAAGCTTTCAGCTACGGGACAATTTGGTGTTGTTAATGTCATTAGTATTTTTACTTCATTATCTTCATTTAAGAAAACATCATATATTAAACCAAGTTCATATATATCAACAGGGATCTCTGGATCATAAATAGTCTTTAAAACTTTAACTACTGTTTCACCAAGTTCATTTGGATTAATCATTTTATCAGTCATTTTTAATTTAATTTACTGTACGCTAGAGCATAAAATTTAATTTGTTTTAACATAGATGATAAGCCATTTGCTCTGTTAGGAGACAAATGTTCTTTCAATCCTATTTCATCAATGAAACTCATGTCTGCAGATAATATTTCATTCGGAGATCTATCATTTAAAATATTGAGCAATATCGCTACTATTCCTTTACTGATTATTGCATCGCTATCAGCTTGAAAATGAATCTTCTTGCCATCAAAACTTGAGTGTAACCAAACTTTACTTTGACATCCCTTAATTAGATTATCATTTGTTTTAAATTTAGAGTTCATTTTATCAAGAGACTTAGATAAATCAATCATGTACTGATACTTTTCAGTCCAGTCTTCCATAAATGAAAAGTCTTCAGCTAAGCATTTTCCTTGTTCAGAAATAGTCATATATTTCAAAGATACGAATTAGCTCAACATTGTTTTTGCCATAATTATAGCTTCAATTAACTTATCAATTTCTTTTTTTGTATTAATAAATGACAAGGACACTCTAACAGTTCCGGAAATAAGAAAGTGGTCCATAATTGGCTGAGCACAATGCTGACCAGTTCTAACGGCAATTCCAAACTTGTCTAATATTGAACCAATATCATAGGGATGAAGATTCTCAATATTAAAGGATATTACGGATGTTTTATTATTGGTATCTCCATATATTTTTAGACCTTCAATTTTTTTTAATGATTGTGTAGCATAATTAAGCAATTCATTTTCATAATTATATATATTGTCTAATCCAATTTTATTCATATAATCTAATGCATAGCCGAAAGCTATAGCGCCCGATATGTTTGGAGTACCAGCTTCAAATTTATGTGGAAGTTCTGCATAAGTTGTTTTTTCAAAAGTAACTTCAGAAATCATTTCTCCTCCTCCCATTAAAGGAGGTAACTTTTCAAGTAAATTCTTTTTACCGTATAGAAAACCAATTCCAGTTGGCCCACACAACTTGTGCGCTGATGCGGTGAAGTAATCTACATCAAGTTTTTGTAAATCAATACTAAAATGTGCTGAGCTTTGAGCTCCATCTATTAAAACTACAGCTCCATTTCTGTGAGATATTTCAATTATTTCATCAATGGGATTTATTATTCCAAGTGCATTAGAAACGTGATTAAGAAAGACAATCTTGGTTTTTATGGATATAATTGATTTGAAATGATCAATATCAAGCTCACCATTTTCTTTCAGCGGAATTACACTCAATTTGGCATGATTTTTTTCAACCATCATCTGCCAGGGTACAATATTAGAATGGTGTTCCATCCCAGAAACAATTATTTCATCATCACTAGTTAATAAGTCAGTATATCCATTTGCTATTATATTAATTGAGTGTGTTGTTCCTGAGGTAAAAATGATTTCTTCACTTAAATTTGCGTTAAAGTGTTTTTGAATTTTTTTTCTTGAACTTTCATAAGCTTCTGTAGCTTCTTCACTAACTGAATGAACTCCTCTGTGGATATTAGCATTATATTTTTTATAATAATCAGAGATTGAATCAATTACACTTATAGGCGTTTGGGATGTTGCAGCATTATCAAAGTAGATTAAGCTTTTTCCATTAATCTTTCTTTTTAATATTGGAAAGTCTTTTCTAATATTTTCAACATTAAAAGTCATTAGAGCTCAAAGTCTAAATTAACTCCAATTTTATTGGCAATAATTTTTTTGATTTTATTTTTTAATGCTTGCATTTTGACATTTTCTAAAACATTATTAGCAAAAGCGTAAGTTAAAAGACCTTTAGCTTCATGTTCGGAAATACCTCTTGTTTTCAAATAAAACATAGCAGAATCATCTAATTGACCAATAGTACATCCATGTGAACATTTAACATCGTCAGCAAAAATTTCTAATTGAGGTTTTGTATTTACAGAAGCCTTATCCCCAACGAGAAGATTATTATTCTGCTGAAAAGCATTTATTTTTTGGGCTATTTTATCAACAAGCACCCTTCCGTTAAAAACACCAGTTGAGTTCCCATTATAAATTCCTTTATATTCTTGGTAGCTTTCACAATTTGGATTAGCATGGTGCACTAAAGTATGATGATCTGTATGCTGATTGCCGCCAAGAATTGTAATTCCTTTCATAATTGAATTTATATTTTGTCCATTTTGAAAAAAATTGAGATTATTCCTAACAATATTACCTCCAAATGAAAATGTATGGCAGCTCACTTCGCTATCTCTTTTTTGATTTATATAAGTATTATCGATTAAAGAAGTTGTTTCTAAATCATTTTGAATTTTATAGTAATCGAGATTAGCATTTTCTTTAACATGAATTTCAGTAAGAGTATTAGTTAAAGGGTCAATAAAACCAGGATAAGTGTAAGGTGATTTATCATTCTTACCAACTAACGAATAATGACTCTCTAATATTTGAGCTTTAGAGTTTTTTTCTAATATTATCAAATTTCTTGGCTGGAGCATTAATGATGATTCACCACCTGAATTAATATGAATTATTTCAATTGGTTTATCCAATTCCATACTTTTCGGTATGTGTATAAATGCACCTTCTTTAGAAAAAGAACTATTTAATAAACTAAAAGACTCGTTTTTGTCAACAATAGTATTGTAATGTTTTTTTATTAAGTTTTCATACTTTTTATTTTCAATAATTGATGAAAGTATACAAATATCAACGCCATCATGTGAGGTGTTTGACCATAGAGGATCATAGGAACCATCAATAAAAACGATTTTATAAGATTCGATACCTGAAAGAAAAAAATCTTTTACTTTATCAAACTCAATAAGATGTCTTTTTTTCTTAAAAATTGTAAGCTTATCGTTCAATACTTTATTTATTGGGGTATATTTCCAATATTCATTTTTTTTAGCAGGAAATCCAATCTTTTCAAAATCCTTTATTGATTTTGATCTGATCTCGTGAACTGATGTATTAATATCAGTATCTAGCTCGAAAGCTAGAAAAGATGACACCATTTTTTCTTTTAAAGACATATTAGTTTTTAAATCCAATCATAACCTTTTTCCTCAAGCTCAAACGCAAGCTCTTTATTACCAGATTTAGCAATTTTACCATCCTGTAAGACATGAACATAATCAGGAATGATGTGGTCTAGTAATCTTTGGTAGTGGGTAATTATCACAATAGCATTTGAGCTACTTTTAATTTTATTAACACCATTTGCAACAATTCTTAAAGCATCAATATCAAGACCTGAATCAGTTTCATCTAAAATTGCAAGCGAAGGTTCAAGCATAGCCATTTGAAATATTTCATTTCTCTTTTTTTCACCACCTGAGAATCCTTCATTCAAAGATCTTGAAAGAAACTTTGAATCGACTTCGAGTAGTTTCGCTTTGTCTCTAATCTTTTTCAACATTTCATTTGCTGCCATCTCTTTTTGACCTCTTGCCTTAAGGTTAGAGTTGATAGCTGTTTTTATAAAATTTGTTACAGTTATTCCAGGGATTTCTACTGGATATTGAAAAGACATAAAAATGCCTTTGTTGGCTCTTTCTTCAGCTGAAAGATCCTCTATATTTTCATTTTTGTAAATAATTGACCCATTGGTTATTTCATAATCTTCATTTCCGGCTATAACAGAAGACAATGTACTTTTACCTGATCCATTTGGCCCCATTATAGCATGGATTTCTCCGGCTTTAACAGTGAGGTTTAAACCTTTTAAGATTTTTTTATCATCTATACTTACATGTAAATCTTTAATTTCTAACATAATTATAATATTAACCTACAGAACCTTCCAAGGATATCTCAAGTAATTTTTGAGCTTCAACTGCAAATTCCATTGGCAATTTATTCAATACTTCTTTACTAAATCCATTTACTATTAATGCTATAGCTTTTTCTGTATCAATACCTCTTTGATTACAATAAAAAATTTGATCTTCTCCAATTTTACTTGTAGTTGCTTCATGTTCTATCTGTGCTGTTTTATTTTTTGCTTCGATGTATGGGAATGTGTGTGCTCCACAGTTATTTCCCATAAGTAATGAGTCACATTGAGAAAAGTTTCTTGCATTTTCAGCATTATTGCCAATTCTGACAAGTCCTCTGTAACTATTCTGAGATTTTCCAGCCGAAATTCCTTTTGAAATAATTGTACTCTTTGTGTTTTTTCCAAGATGAATCATTTTTGTCCCAGTATCAGCTTGTTGATAATTATTTGTTACTGCAATTGAATAAAATTCACCAACGCTATTATTACCCTTTAAAATACATGAAGGGTATTTCCATGTTACAGCAGAACCAGTTTCAACTTGTGTCCATGATATTTTAGAATTTTCATGACATAAACCTCTCTTTGTAACAAAATTGAATACGCCTCCTTTTCCTTGTTTATTACCAGGATACCAATTTTGTACTGTTGAGTACTTGATTTCTGCATCATCAAGAGCAATTAATTCAACAACTGCTGCATGTAATTGATTTTCATCTCTCGAAGGAGCTGTACATCCTTCTAAGTAACTTACATAACTGCCCTCATCTGCAATTACAAGGGTTCTTTCAAATTGTCCTGTTCCTGCTTGGTTAATTCTAAAATAAGTAGATAATTCCATCGGACATTTTACTCCTTTAGGAATATAACAAAAAGAGCCATCAGAAAATACTGCAGAGTTTAAGGCAGAGTAGAAATTATCTTTTTTGGGTATAACAGTTCCAAGATATTTTTTAACAAGATCTGGATGTTCTTGAATAGCTTCTGAAATTGAGCAAAAAATAATTCCTTTTTTTGAAAGAGTTTCTTTGAATGTAGTAGCTACAGAAACAGAGTCCATTACTATATCAACTGCAACCCCAGACAACTTCTTTTGTTCATCAATTGAGATTCCAAGTTTATCAAAGGTTTTTAATAATTCAGGATCAACTTCATCAAGACTATCATATTTTGCCTTAGTTTTGGGAGCAGAGTAATAAGAAATGTCCTGGAATTTAGGTTTTTTATACTTGACATTTGACCATTCTGGTTCTTCCATTTTTTCCCATGCTTCAAATGCGCTTAATCTCCAATCAGTCATCCACTTTGGTTCTTTCTTTTTTTCTGATATTTTACGAACAATGTCTTTATTTAGGCCAACAGGAAATGTTTCAGATTCAATCTTAGTTGTAAATCCATATTGATATTCCTGTTGTTCTAATTCTTTTTTTAATTCTTCTTCGGTATATGCCATATCTTTTTATAATGAGAAACTTTCGCCACAACCACATGTTCTGCTTGCATTTGGGTTAACGAATATAAAACCTTTTCCATTCAAACCTCCAGAATAATCAAGTGTTGTTCCAACTAAATACAAAAAACTTTTTTTATCTATCGCAATTTTAACACCATTATCTTCAAAAATCTTATCAGATTCAGAAGAAACTTTATCAAATTTAAGTTCGTATGAAAGACCAGAACAACCACCACTTTTAACTCCAACACGGATAAAATCAATAGATGGGTCATAACCATCAATTTTCATTAATTTAGCAGCTTCAATTCTAGCTTTGTCGGCAACCTTAATCATATTTTGCAAATATAACTCTTTAATAAATAATTATAATCTAAATTTGGAATTCATTATAATTCAATTTCTGTACCAAAACAAGAAATTTATATGCAGAAAAACGCAAAAAAACTTACAAATCTAGATCAAATTGGAGAATTTGGCTTAATTGACTTAATCATAAAGGATTTTGAAATTGTTAATGATACTACAGAATTATCAGTTGGTGATGATGCAGCAATTTTAGATTATAAAAGTGATAAATCAATAGTGACCACTGATATGTTGGTTGAAGGTGTGCATTTTGATTTATCGTATTTTCCTTTAAAACATTTAGGATATAAGTCTGTAGTTGCATCAATCTCTGATATATGTGCAATGAACGGAATTACAAAGCAGATAACTGTTTCCATAGCGGTTTCTAATAGATTCAAGTTAGAATCAGTACAAGAACTTTATTCTGGAATTAAGTTAGCCTGCGAAAGATATAATGTTGATTTGGTTGGTGGAGATACAACATCCTCTTTAAAAGGATTGGTTATTTCCGTAACTGCCATTGGTGTACCCGCAAAATCTGGATATGTAACTCGAGGAGGATCAAAACATAATGATTTAGTAGTTGTTTCTGGCTCCTTAGGTGGTGCTTATTTAGGATTACAAGTTCTTGAAAGAGAGAAACAAGTTTTTTTAGTTAATCCAAACAGTAAACCTGATCTTTCAAATTATAAACATATAGTAGAGCGTCAACTTAAACCAGAAGCACGAAACGATGTGATTGATTTTTTCATTGAAAATAAAATTAAACCAACCTCAATGATTGACATTAGTGATGGTCTTTCTTCAGAAATTTTACACTTGTGCAAAAACTCAAGATTAGGTTGTAGAATTTATGAAGAAAAAATCCCAATTTCTCAGGAATCTTTAGATACTTGTGAAGAATTCAAGTTAGAGGCGAGTACGATTGCGCTTTCCGGAGGAGAGGATTACGAACTATTATTTACCATTGATACAAAAAATTTACAAAAAGTTGAAAATCACCTTGACTTTACTGTTATTGGATACATGACTAAAGAAAGTGATGTGAATTTAATTACTAAGGGAGGCAAAACAACTCCAATTTCATCTATGGGTTGGAAATCTTTCTAATATTAAGGCAGTTCAAATAAGTCTTCAACTTTACAATTAAGTGTTCTAGCAATTTTTAATGCTGTTATAAATGATACGTAAAAGTTACATTATTTTTTTTTCATCAAAGATTCTATGTGGTCAATTTCAATTGGAATTTCTGCCATAAGATTTGTTGGATTGCCTGAACTGTTTATCACAACATCATCTT
>NTKN01000014.1 GCA_002457715.1 Cryomorphaceae bacterium MED-G14 | reverse complement strand
AATTAAAGATCTATTTGGATGAACAACTCTGTCTAGTGCACCGTGGAATATCCAAATTGGTACTTTTTTAGCAAATGACTTTACACTGTTTGGATCTCCATCACCACAAATTGGAGTTGCTGCTGCAAACATATCAGGCCTTTGACTTAATATTGAAAAGGTCCCCATACCACCCATAGATAATCCACTTACATAAATTTTATTTTTATTTACATCACTTCTCATAACAAATTCATCCATGAGTTTAATCACTAATTTTAGTGCTTTTGAATTTTTGACTTGGTAATCAAATTTATAAGGATCATAATGACCTCCCCACCAATCGTTTTTAGGAGATTGTGGAAATATTACAAAGGATGGGTATTTTTTTCGATTATTTTCTTTCAAAAATAAATTGGACCCATGAATCAATTGAGATTCGTTATCATTACCTCTTTCACCTGAACCATGTAAAAATAGATGAACAGGATATTTTTTACTTGAATCATAATTAAGGGGTTTTAAAATTCTATAATTTAGAGTATCAGTCTTATAAATGAAAGATTTTTTTTCAAAATTTTCATTCTGGGAATGTATTGTAAGAACAGAAAGTATTAAAAATAGATATTTCATTAATCGTCAGTATCATTTGGAAGTCTAATATTTTCAACTAAATCGATTATTTCTTTAGGAGGTTCTTTAGTTAAATTTGAAATTGTAATGGAAACTATAAAATTTACAATCATTGCTACAGTTCCAAATCCCTCTGGCGATATACCAAACCACCAATCTGAAGAATCTCCTCCACCAAACCAACCAAATTTAAATTTTGTCATGTAAAACAACATTAGTAATATTCCTATTACCATCCCAGATATTGCACCTTCTTTGTTCATACGTTTATAAAAAATTCCTAATACAATTGCAGGGAAAAATGACGCGGCTGCTAGACCAAAGGCCAGAGCTACAGTTGCAGCAACAAAGTCAGGTGGATTAATGCCAAAGTATCCCGCAAGCAGTACAGCAAAAAAAGCAGAAAATCTTGCGACAATAAGTTCACCTTTTTCTGAAATATCTGGTTTTACTATTCTTTTTATTAGATCATGTGACACAGATGATGAGATCACTAAAAGTAATCCTGCTGCAGTAGATAATGCAGCTGCCAATGCTCCTGCGGCTAACAAAGCAATAACCCAATTAGGTAGTTGCGCAATTTCAGGATTAGCTAAAACCATAATATCTCTATCAATTGTCAATTCATTAATAGTTTCATTTCCGTTGTATTGTATAATTTGATCATTGTTTTTATCGTTAAATTCTAATAATCCAGTGTCCTCCCATTTTTTAAACCAGGAGGGCATATCATTATAATTTTTTTCTGAAACTGTTTCTATCAAATTTGTTCTAGCAAAAACTGCAATAGCAGGAGCAGTAGTATATAATATTGCTATAAATAGTAAAGCCCATCCAGCTGATTTTCTTGCATCACTTACTTTTTTTACAGTAAAAAATCTTACGATTACATGTGGTAAACCTGCTGTTCCAATCATTAGAGCTGCAGTAATAAAAAATATATCAAGTTTTGATTTTGAACCAGATGTGTATTGACTAAATCCTAATTCTTGATGAAGTCCATTAAGTTTGTCAAGCAAGTATACACCATCAGATCCTACTGATCCAAAGCCTAATTGAGGGATGGGGTTATTAGTCATTTCTATCGAAATAAAAATAGCAGGAACCATGAAAGCAAAAATTAATACACAGTATTGAGCGACTTGAGTGTAAGTTATACCTTTCATTCCTCCTAAAATCGCATAAAATAAAACTATACCCATTCCTATAAATACTCCCGAATTAATGTCAACTTCAAGATATCTAGAAAAAACAACGCCAACCCCTCTCATCTGACCAGCTATATATGTAAATGATACAATTAGCGCACAAAATACAGCTACTGTTCTTGCAGTATTTGAGTAGTATCTATCACCAATAAAAGCAGGGACGGTAAACTTTCCAAATTTTCTTAAGTAAGGTGCTAGTAGTAAAGCCAGCAAAACATATCCACCTGTCCACCCCATTAAGTAAACAGAACCATCATAACCTAGGAATGATATAATCCCTGCCATTGAAATAAAAGATGCTGCACTCATCCAGTCTGCAGCAGTTGCCATCCCATTAGCTATTGGATGAACACCTTTACCAGCAACATAAAACTCATTTGTTGAACTTGCTCTTGACCAAATCGCAATACCTATATATAAAGCAAAAGTTAATCCTACTATTAACCAAATTGAAAATTGAAGACTCATTTGCTAGATCTAAAGTTTTTATCTAATCGATTCATTAAATATATATACACAAAAATTAAAATTACAAATACATATATTGAGCCTTGTTGAGCAAACCAAAAGCCTAATTTAAAACCAAAAAATTGAATTGTGTTCAATTGGTCTACTAGAATTACACCAAAGCCAAAAGATACTGTAAACCATATGGATAAAAGAATAATTAAATACTTTAAATTATTCCTCCAGTAATCCTTAGATTTTATAGATTTCATAAAAAGTTAATTGTTGTTGATTTTTTTAAATTAATCATAATTTTATAAAAATCATAGAATGTTTAATTAATTGATTAATTTTCTAGAATGATAAATTATATTGGTAATAAAACAATATTGAGATCAATAATTTGTATTGTATTGACTATCAATATTTCATGTAAAAATTCAGATCCAAAAAAAGATAAATTAGTATCAAAAGAAGGAATGGTTTTTATTCCTGGTGGAAATTTTGATATGGGTGGAGATAATGAGGAAGCAAGGTCTGATGAATTCCCAAAGCATCAAGTTACAGTTAGTTCATTTTGGATGGATATCGCTGAAGTTACAAATGCTCAGTTTAAAAAATTTGTCGACGAAACAGGATATACTACTACTGCAGAAAGAAAAATTGATTGGGATGAAATTAGTGTAATGCTTCCACCTGCTACTCCTAAACCTCACGATAGTTTATTAAGTCCTGCATCTCTGGTTTTTAAAGAAGTTTCTACATCAAACTTAAATGATTATTCTAAATGGTGGTCTTTAGTTAAAGGTGCTAACTGGAAGCAACCTTTTGGTCCAGGAAGTGATATTATTGGAAAAGAAAATTTTCCAGTTGTCCATGTGAGTTGGGAAGACGCCAATGCTTATTGTGAATGGTCAGGCAAGAGATTACCCACCGAAGCTGAGTTCGAGTTTGCCTCTAGAGCAGGAAAAATTAATTCTGTATATACCTGGGGTAATGAAAAAGTTGATAATGGTGTGTTGAAAGCAAATACCTGGGACGGTGAATTTCCAAAAAAAAACACAATAAAAGATAAGTTTTATTATGCTGCACCTGTTAAATCTTTTAAGCCTAATAATTATGGTTTATATGACTTAGCTGGAAATGTATGGGAATGGTGTTCAGATTGGTATCATGCTAATTATTATTCTATGTTACCCAAACAAGGGTCAGTAGATCCAACAGGCCCCGACTCAAGTTATGATCCTGTTGAACCATTTAGTGAAAAAAAAGTTATAAGAGGAGGTAGTTTTTTGTGTAATGATTCTTATTGTAGTGGTTATAGAAATTCTGCAAGAATGAAAACAACTCCTGATAGTAGTTCTTTACATACAGGATTTAGAACGGTTGTTTCAGCAGATTAAAATAAAATGCCTGTATCTTTTGTGGATGATACAGGCATTTAAAACAACAACTAACCAAAAAATAATTTATACTTTCTGTATGTACAAAATATTTCATTAATCGTGCCAAACTTTAAACTTTAAATATTTTTTAACATTTCTTTAAAAGAAAAAATTGTTTGGTAACCTTTGTCTTCAAAATAGTTTTTGGTATTATCATTACCAATGGCTAAAATAAAATCTCCACCCCATGCACCTAAACTTTTAATAGCACCATCGTAATCATTAAATAACTCTTCCTTAATACTTTTTTTATTTAATACTTTGGCTAATATTTTCTCGTGTTGGTTTAATAGATTTTGAAAATCTGTAACATTACTGCATCTAATCATTTCTTCAGTAATTGTACTCACTTCAGAAATACATTCTGATGAAATATTAATTTTATCAAAATATTCAATTTCAGATTTTGAACTTTGTTTTTTATCTAGGTAGATGAAGTATAAATTTTTATGAAATTCAGGTAAAAAATTTACAGATTTAATTTTTGGCGTTTCAGATTTAATTAATTGATATATAATTGGTTTATCATATTTACATGATGCTAAATCATATCCACTACCATTGGTAACTTTCCAATACACACTAAATGGTTCAACATCTGCCCATTTTGATAAATTATGTATTAATGTTGATGATGAACCTAATCCCCAATTATGATTAAAATTCATAAAAGTTTTAAATGATATTCCTTTTTTATTTGAAATTATTCCAGGATTTAGTTCATTTAAATTTTTAATAATCTCATATAATAATAGGTTGTTATTATAATTTTGTTTGTTGTAAAAATTAGAAATTTTGAATTTACAACTGAACCAGATTTTTTTATCACTGTCATAACTTTTCCAGTCAAAATATCCACTTGTGTTTTCATCAACATTTAGTGTTTGAGAAAAATTTACTGGAATTGATAATCCTTTTGCTCCTCTAAGAATTAAGTATTCACCAGAAATTAGAAGTTTACCAAAACTCTCTATGCTATAACTCATTTTTTCTTAATTTTTCTAGAGCTGTTTTGACGGAATTAAAAGTGACTTTATTTTTTTTAAAATATTCAATAATTTTTGTTTTTTCACACTCATTAGCACCTAATGAATTTAAAATATTTATTAAATGCATTTTCATGTGTCCAACTTGAATACCAGAAGTAATAAGTGATTTAATAGCTGAGAAATTTTGAGCTAAACCAGCTGCACCAATGATACTCATTAGTTGTTTACTATTTGGTTGTTGTAATAAGCTTAGACACCATTTTACCATTGGATGAAGATTAATTATTCCACCAACTGTACCAACTGAAATAGGTATTTCAATCCAATAGATAAATTCATCATTTTCAATTTTTGCACGGGTTAAGCTCTTATATGATCCATCTTTAGAAGCGTAGGCATGTATAGCCGCTTCAACTGCTCTGAAATCATTTCCAGTAGCAATAACAACAGCATCAATTCCGTTCATAATGCCTTTGTTGTGAGTTACGGCTCTTGAGATATCTTTTTCAGCAATTTCAACTGCTTCTATAAACTTTTTAGCAAAGTTTTCAGGATCAGAAATGTCTTTACTTTTCAAATTAGATATTTTAGTTTTCAGCTCAACTTTCACTACGCATTCGGGAGTGTAATTTGATAGAATACTCATAATTATTTTGAGTTTTTCACTTTCATTAAAAATATTAGATTCATTGAATTCTTTTTCAAAAGATAACGCAATTTGTTCTAAACATGAGTTGATGAAATTTGCTCCCATGGAATCTACAGTATCAAACTCAACGGCAATCTGAAAGTAGTTTTTAATTGACTTTGTCTTATCTAGTAGTTTTATATTTATAATTCCACCACCTCTTTCGTTCATGTTTTTTGTTATTTCTTTACATGAATCTTTAAGTTTATTTTTAATTGAATTAAATAAGTCATTAATTTTTTTTGAACTTCCATTAAATTTAAAGTGAATCTGACCAGTCTTAATTGTATTAATAATTGTTGACTTAAAGCCACCTCTTTTTGACCAAAATTTTGCTGAATTACATGCTGCAGCAACAACAGAACTTTCTTCAATTGCCATTGGAATTGTATAATTAATTTTATCGATAATAAAATTTGGTGCTACGCCCAATGGAAGGTAAAAGTTGGTTATTGTATTTTCTGCAAATTCATCATGAATGGTTTGAATTGAATTGTCATCATTCCAATATTTTTTTAAAATATCAAAACTTTTAGAATCTGATTTAAAAAAAGTTTTTATAACCCAGTCTATTTTTTCTTTCTTGGTTAATTTTGAGAAACCTTCTTTCATAAATCAAAAGTAAATATATATATTGTTATTAATAAAACTTTTAAGAAATGAGTAAGATCATTAAAACTTTTTTGATAATATTAGTGGTATTAATTACAGGTTGTAATAATCATGTAAATGATAAACCTAATGTGATATATATTTTAGCTGATGATTTAGGTTATGGTGAATTGGGTATTTATGGACAAAAAATTATTGAAACTCCCAACATAGATGCTCTGGCAAAAAAAGGTTTATTATTTACTGATCATTACACTGGTTCTCCAGTTTGTGCTCCAGCAAGGAGTGTTCTTATGACAGGTCAACATTCTGGTCACACCCATATTAGAAATAATGGAGAGTGGTCTGAAAGAGGAGATGTTTGGAGTTTTGAAGCTATGTTTAATGATTCATCTTTAGAGGGTCAAAGACCACTTCCTGACTCAACTGTTACTGTAGCAAAAGTTTTTAAAGACAATGGTTATAAAACCGGAATGGTAGGTAAGTGGGGGTTAGGAGCTCCACATACCAATAGTATACCCAATTTGATGGGTTTTGATTTTTTTTATGGATATAATTGTCAAAGACAAGCTCATACCTTTTATCCTACTCACTTATGGAAAAACACTGAAAAGGATATTTTAAATAATTACGTAGTAACAAAGCAAGAAGGACTTGATCCAGGTGCAGACATAAATTCAGAAGAAAGTTATATCAAATATAATCAGGCTGACTATTCAGCAACATTAATGCATAATGAAGCACTTAATTTTATTGAAGAAAATAAAGATTCGAATTTCTTTCTTTATTATGCTTCTCCAATACCTCATTTACCTTTACAGGCACCAAAAGAATGGGTTGATTACTACAGAAATAAAATAGGATCTGAAAAACCTTATATAGGTAGGCGATATTATCCTAATCAATATCCTAAAGCTACATATGCTGCAATGATTTCGTATCTCGATGAACAAGTTGGAGAAATAGTTGAGAAACTAAAGGAAATTGGAAAATATGAAAATACTTTGATAATCTTTACAAGTGATAATGGACCCACACATGTAGATCATGTGGATATAGATTATTTTAATAGTGCTGGTATTTTAAACGGAGATAGAAGCAGAGTTAAAGGGAGAGTCTATGAGGGAGGAATTAGAGTACCAATGATTGCACATTGGCCAAGTCAAATTAAAAGTGAAAGAACTACTAATCACATTTCTGCATTTCAAGATTTTTATGCAACTGCTTTAGATATTTTAAAATTGGATAAACCAGATTATATTGATGGTTTGAGTTTTTTACCACTACTAACAAATAAAAATCAAAAAAAACACGATTATTTATATTGGGAATTTTCCACACAAACTGGACAACAAGCAGTTCGATACGGAAAATGGAAAGGTCTTAAAACAGATCTTCAAAAGGGGACTCAGCCTTTACAATTATTTAATCTTGAAGATGATATTAAAGAAATAAAAAATGTTTCAGACGATAATCCAATGATTGTAGAAAAAATTGAATCAATCATGCAAGTTGCTAGAACAACCCCAGCTCTTGAAACCTTTAAGATTAAAGCAATAGATAATTAATATTAGAGTAATATCTTTATAAAAAATTAATCATCATGACTGATACAATTATTATACTTGCTGGAGGAATGTCTTCAAGGATGAAGAAATCTCAAGATACTGAGTTAGATAATGAAAAAGTTGAGCAAGCAAATAAATCAAGTAAATCACTAATTACATTCGGAAATAATAAGCCATTTATATTTTATTTGCTAAAAAATATTTCACTAGCGGGTTTTAAAAATGTCATTTTACTTGTGAGTAAAGACTACGAGAATTTTAAAAATTCTATTGAAAAATTTTATGATGAATTTGATTTTAATATTCAATTTGCCATTCAAGAAATACCAAACGATAGACTCAAGCCTTTAGGAACTTCTGATGCAGTCTATCAAACTATGAAACAAATACCACAATTAAAACAATCATCTTTTTGTGTTTGTAATAGTGATAATCTTTACTCAGTAAATGCCTTTAATTTAATAAAGAACAATGAATATGCTAATGCTTTTTTAGCTTATGATAGAGATTATTTAGAATTTCCTAAAGAAAGAGTTTCCTCATTTTCAATTGTAAAAATGGACTTGGATGGTAATTTAAATTTATTTATTGAAAAACCAACACCCGAACAAGTTCAAGACAATCTCGACACTTCAAATAAGATTAGAGTGAGTATGAATATTTTTAAGTTTAGTGGCGAAATATTTAAATTTTTAGAAAATTGTCCCTTGAACCCAATTAGGAAAGAAAAAGAACTTCCTACAGCAATAATGAATATGATTAATGAAAGCAGCTCATATATGAAAGGTATTGCTATTGCTGAACATGTCCCTGACCTTACCTCAAAATCAGATATTCATACAATTAATAAATTATTTGATTGAACATGTAAAATCGAAAATGATTTTCTATTTTTAATTGAATGATTCAACTAACTAACTTTGATAAGATAATTATATTCTTTTTTTTCTTTCTTGTTTTAGCAATTGGTTTTGCTGTTTCAAAAAAATCATCTCAAAGCTCTAGTGAATATTTCTTGTCTGGAAGAACAATGCCTTGGTGGTTACTTGGATTATCAATGGTTGCTACAACATTTTCTACTGATACTCCAAATTTAGTTACCGATATAGTTAGACAAAATGGTGTTTCAGGAAATTGGGTGTGGTGGATTTTTCTAATTACTGGTTTATTAACTGTTTTTGTTTATGCTAAATTGTGGAGAAGATCAGGCGTAAGTACTGACATGGAATTCTATGATTTAAGATATAGTGGTGCCCCAGGTAGGTTTTTAAGGGGTTTTAGATCGATCTATTTAGGAATTATATTCAATGTTTTAGCTATGGCTGGTGTAACCTTAGCTGCAATAAAAATTGGCGCAATTATGCTTGATATTTCAGCAATTGAGACTGTTTTATATGCTGGGGGAGTCACATTAATTTTTAGTGCGGTTGGTGGTTTTAGAGGCGTAGTGTATACTGATTTTATTCTCTTTTTTACTGCAATGGCCGGTGCCATAGGAGCAGCATATTATTTAATTAATTTACCTGAAGTTGGTGGTGTAACGGGGATACTTAATAACGATTTAGTTTCATCTAAAGTCTCTATGTTCCCTGACTTGTCAGATAAAGAATTACTATGGACATTATTAATCATTCCACTTGCTGTTCAATGGTGGAGTTCATGGTATCCAGGTGCTGAACCAGGTGGAGGTGGATATATTGCTCAAAGAATGCTAGCTGCTAAAAATGAAAATCATTCTTTAGGTGCAACCTTATTTTTCAATATCATGCACTATGCACTTCGACCATGGCCTTGGATATTAGTTGCTCTCGCTTCACTAATAATATTTCCTGATTTAGATGCAATAAGAGAAACATTCCCTAATGTTGACGAAGATAAAATAGGTCATGATTTAGCATATCCAGCTATGTTAACATTATTGCCTTCTGGACTCCTTGGATTAGTTTTAGCTTCACTGGTTTCTGCTTATATGTCAACTATTTCAACTCATTTAAATTGGGGATCTTCCTACGTAGTAAATGACTTTTATAAAGCATTAAGTAATGATGATGGTGATGAAAGAGCTTTAGTAAATGTAGGTAGGTTTTCTGTTATATGTTTGATGATAGTAAGTTCTTTATTAGCTCTTATGCTAAATAATGCTTTTCAATTATTTCAAATTATTTTAATGTTTGGAGCTGGTACTGGCTCAATTTTTATTTTGAGATGGTTCTGGTGGCGTATTAATGCGTGGAGTGAAATTACAGCAATGATATGTTCGGGTGTAGTGTCAATTTTATTTGAATTTACACCTATTGGAAGTATGATTTTTTCTGAAGATTTAATTCAACCTTATTTTAAATTCCCAATGGTTGTATTGATTACTACTTTTGTTTGGCTTGTAGTTACATTTATGACTAAGCCTGATGATGATGAAACTTTAGTTAAGTTTTATAAAAAAACAAAGCCTGGAGGTCCTGGTTGGAAAAGAATAAAAGAGTTAGCTAAACTAAATGAAAGTGAAAACAATTCTGAATGGATTGTTCCAAGAGGTGTTATATGTATGATTCTTGGGTGCTTCGCCATTTATTCAGCATTATTTTCAACAGGATATTTTATTTATGGAGAAATAATAAATGGAATAATATGTTTAGCATCAACAATTATTTGTTCATTTATTTTGTTTAATATTTCTAAAAAAATTCTATCTAATGAGTAAATTATTAAAACATTTAAAGCCTGGTATTACTCAAGAAACAAGACTTGAGAAAATTCATAATGTAATTTTTGATAATTCTAAAATTGGATCAAAAGCAGTGGCTAGAGAAATTGCAGATTTGATTAAATACAAGCAATCAAAAAATCAGAAATGTATTTTAAGTTTAGCTACCGGTTCATCTCCAATTACAGTTTATGAAGAGTTAATTAATATTCATAAAAAAGAAGGATTAAGCTTTAAAAATGTTGTAACATTTAATCTTGATGAATATTATCCAATATCACCAAATAATGCAGAAAGTTATCATACTTTCATGTATGAAAATTTATTTAACTATGTTGATATAGACGATAATAATGTTAATATCCCAAGAGGTGATTTAAAAAAGAATGAAATTGAAAAGTATTGTAAAAATTATGAAGAGAAAATTGAAAAACTTGGAGGGATTGATTTTCAACTTTTAGGTATTGGTAGAACAGGCCATATTGGATTTAACGAACCAGGATCTAGTCGTAATTCAATAACTAGATTAATTAAGCTAGACTATTTAACTAGACAAGATGCTTCAAAAGCTTTTGGGGGAATTTACAATGTTCCAAAAACAGCAATTACAATGGGTGTTTCAACTATTTTAAAAGCAAAAAGAATTATACTACTTGCTTGGGGTGAAAACAAAAAAGATGTAGTTTTTGAGTCGATAGAATCTGAAATAACACAAAATATTACAGCGAGTTTTCTGCAAAAACATAAAAATAGCACTTTTGTTTTGGATAAAGTAAGTTCATCTCAACTAACAAGAATTGAATCTCCGTGGTTGGTTGATGGTAATGTTAAATGGGATTTAAATACTAAAACAAGAGCAGTCACTTGGTTATGTAAGAAAACTAATAAGTCAATCCTTAGATTATCTCTTAGAGATTACATACAGAACCACCTATCAGAGTTAGCTGCTAATCAATCAATTCACGATTTAAATATTGAAGTTTTCAATAGGGTTCAAAGAACTATAACTGGTTGGCCGGGTGGAAAACCTAACTCAGATGACACATATAGACCTGAAAGAGCAAAGCCAGAAAAAAAGAAAGTAATAATATTTAGCCCTCATCCTGATGATGATGTAATATCAATGGGTGGAACTTTTCAAAGATTAGTTGATCATGGACATGATGTACATGTTGTTTATCAAACATCAGGAAATATTGCTGTTTCAAATGATTCAGTATTAAAATTTTTAGAAGTTTATTCTGATGTTTTTTATGTTAATGATAATTTTATTAATAGTGCTAAAAATAAATTATTAGATAGTAATGAAATATTTGATGATAAATTTATTAGAGAAGTTGCCACTAAAATAAGAGAAAAAGAAGCATTAGCTGCAACACGTTACGTTGGATTAAATGATAAAAACGTACATTTTTTAAGGTTACCATTCTATGAATCTGGCAAGATTGTAAAGAACAAAACCTCAAAAAATGATATAGATTTAATGAATCAAATAATCTCAAAAATTAAGCCTCACCAAATTTATGCTGCTGGAGATCTTGCAGACCCTCATGGAACACACGCTGTTTGCATAAAGCTTCTTTTCCAATCATTGAATAAGTTAAAGAAAGAAAAATTTATGAATAATTGTTGGGTATGGTTATACAGAGGAGCTTGGCATGAGTGGGAAATTAATGAAATAGATATGGCAGTACCATTAAGTCCACAACAAGTTTTAAAGAAAAGAAAATCTATTTTTTTTCATAAGTCTCAAAATAATACTGTTATGTTTCAGGGTGATGATAAAAGGGAATTTTGGGAAAGAGTTGAAGAAAGGAATCGTGATTTAGCTAAACAATACAGAAATTTAGGTATGGCAGATTATCAAGCGATGGAGACTTTTAGAAGATATCATTTTAAATGATTATAAAAGAAGTATGCGTTGACAATTTAGATGATGCAATATCAGCATTCCGTAAGGGTGCGGATAGAATTGAGCTTTGTTCAAATTTATTTGAAGATGGTCTCTCACCAAGTTTTAAGGTTTTAAAAAATTCAAAATTAAAAATACCAATACCAACTCGAGTAATGATCAGACCTCACTCAAAAACTTTTAATTATAATAATGAGGATTTAATAGAAATGAAAAAAACTATTGAATTTTGTAAAAAGGAAAAGTTTGATGGAGTTGTTTATGGATGTTTGAATAATAGTTTTGAGCTGGATTTAAAAAAAATAGATTATTTAGCTAAGTTTTCGAAACCGTTAAATGTTATTATTCATAAAGCTATTGACTTAACTGCTTCACCTTTAGAATCATTAAAAAAAATATTAAAGCTAGATGACGTAGATGGAATTCTATCGTCTGGTGGTGAATCATCCGCATTAAAGGGATCTGAAATTTTAAAGAAAATGATTGATATTTCACCTAATGGTTTTGAGATGATCAGTGCAGGAAAAATTACTAAAGAAAATCTTGAATCTTTACATAGAAAAATTAATGGAAGATATTATCATGGTAGAAAAATCGTTGGAGAATTATAATTAAATAAATACATTTAGAAAAAAATAGATATGATAGGTGCGCAATTTAATGGATCAGAACTAAATCAAAAGACAATTTTTGATCATCCAACAGGTTTATTTGTCTTATTTTTTACTGAAATGTGGGAACGTTTCAGTTACTATGGAATGAGAGCAATTCTTGTACTTTTTCTAACCTCATCAATCATGAATGAAGGATGGGGATGGGAAAGAGAAGATGCGTTAGTATTATACGGTTGGTATACAGGACTTGTATATTTTACTCCTTTAATCGGTGGAATCTTAGCGGATAAGTTTTTTGGTTACAGAAATGCAACTGTGATGGGTGCTTTTATTATGGCTTTGGGTCATGGTTCAATGGCGTTAGAGTATTATGCTGATACTTTCTTCTTTTTAGGAATTGGGTTGTTGATAATAGGTAATGGTTTATTCAAACCAAATATTTCATCAATTGTTGGTCAGCTATACAAAGATGATGATATTAGAAAAGATGGTGCCTATACTATATTCTACATGGGTATAAATGCAGGTGCATTCTTGGGTATTCTATTGTGCGGTTATTTAGGTGAAAAAGTTGGATGGCATTGGGGATTTGGACTAGCAGGAATTTTTATGTTTTTTGGTATGCTTCAATTTTATTATGCCCAAGAAATTTTTGGATCTATTGGTCTTAAGCCTGAGAAAAAAGCTAAAAATTCTGACGAAAAAGTTAAGACACCAATTACAAGCATTGAGTGGGATAGAATTTCAGTTATTCTAGTTTTTTCTGCAGCAACAATATTTTTTTGGTGGGCTTTTGAGCAGGCAGGTGGGTCTATGACAATTTTTGCAAATGATTATACTGAAAGAAATTTAACTGGAGATTCAGCCACAATTTTTAAAACTGTAAATACTATCATTACTATTGTTCCAATGGCAGTGATAACCTATGTTTTGTATAAATTGTTTCAAAATATATTTCAAAAGTATTTTATATCAAATTTCTTCCTAGGTACAAGTTTTGTCATAATATGGGGAATCGTTATTTGGATGATTAATAATGAGTTTAGTCAAGAAGCAACTGAAATTCCAGCATCCTGGTTCTCTGTTTTAAATTCACTATTCATAATCCTTTTTGCTCCTATTTTTTCTAAAATTTGGGCTTCAAAGTATAATCCTTCAGGACCAATAAAGTTTTCAATTGGCTTAATTCTATTAGGTCTAGGTTTTGGGTTCTTAGCATATGGTTCTATGTCAATACCCTATGGTGCGCAAACAGCTAGCGTTAGTATATTTTGGTTAGTTATTGCTTATTTATTTCATACCCTCGGTGAGTTATGCGTATCTCCTGTAGGCTTATCATACGTAAGTAAACTTGCACCAGTTAGATTAGTAGGCTTAATGTTTGGATTTTGGTTGTTATCTAGTTTTTTTGCAAATCTAATCGGAGGTTTGACTGGTAGCTATATCAATGTTATTTCCGAGAAAGCAGGTTTATCTGGATTCTTTCTAATTTTTACAATAATTCCTGTTGGTGCTGGTATAATAATGTTTTTACTAAATGGATTTTTAAAGAGAAAAATGCATGGTTTTAGTTAAAAAATTATCAACCTAATGAAGAAATTTATTTATTATAAAATGTAAAAGTTTTATAATTTATTTAAATCATTTAATAAGTTAAAAATGAATTTTTAATATACATTAGCTTTATGCATAAATTTATTTTTTTTATTTCCTTATTCATTTTTTTTTCTAATTCTGCACAAGAAATTAATTGGATAAGCATAGAAAAAGCTCAAGAATTACAAAAAAAAGTTCCTAAAAATATTATTATGGACATCTACACTGATTGGTGTGGCCCATGTAAATTAATGGACTTAAATACCTTTCAAAATCCCGATGTTATTAATTTTGTAAATAATAATTTTTATGCTGTAAAATTTAATGCTGAGGGTCCTGATAAAATTAAATTCAAGGGAAGAGAATTTTTAAATATTAATTATCAAGTTAATTTAAAAGGAAGGAGAAATGCTACACATGATTTTACAAGGTATTTAGGTGTTTCTGGTTATCCTACACTCGTTTTTTTTGATAAAGAATCCAATCCAATTGCTCCTATCACTGGTTTCTTAAATCCTAATCAAATTGAGATATATTTAAAATTATTTAAGGATAATAAATTTCAAAGTATAAAATCCCAAGAAGATTTTCAAAGATTTTTAGAAAACTTTATTCCTGAATTTAAGATTTAGATTTGTTTGTTTTTTCAATGTAAAGATCTAAAGCTTTAGACATTGATGGGATTTTTGCCAGTGGAGCTTCAATATCAACTCTTAAGCCTGAATCGATAGCCGCTTTTACAGTGTTTTTTCCAAATACAGCTATCCTAGTTTGATTTTGTTTAAAATCAGGGAAGTTTTTGAACAATGATTCAATTCCTGATGGGCTAAAAAATACTAAAACATCGTAATAAACATTTTTCAAATCAGAAAGATCACTCACAACGGTGTTGTAAAAAACACCTTTAGTCCATCTTATTTCTAATTCATCAAGTTTTTCCTCAATCTTTGGGGAGAGGACATTACTTGCAGGAAGAAGATAGTTTTCTTCATCATACTTTGCTATAATTTCAGATAATTCGTTAAAGGTTCTGCCACCAACATATATTTTTCTTTTTCGATAAACAACATATTTTTGCAAATAAAATGCAACAGCTTCGGAAAGACAAAAATATTTTAAAGCATTAGGGATTGGATATCTCATTTCTTCAGCTATGCGAAAGAAATGATCAACAGAATTTCTACTAGTTAAAATTATTGCTGTAAATTTTGAAAGATCAATTTTTTGTTTTCTAATTTCTCTGCTTGTTTTTCCTTCAACATGAATAAACGGTCTAAAATCGACCTTAACTTTCCATTTTTTAACAAGTTGATTATAGGGCGAATTTTTAAGCTCAGGCTCTGGCTGAGATACTAAAATCGATTTAATTTTCATGTGTCTTAATAAAAATTAAGACTGCAAATTTACTAATTCATTTAGTATTTTTTGAATTAATCTTAATTAGATTTGTAAAATCAATAAAAATTAAGTTATAATTTTACATAAATGCCAATTATAAGATCTCTAGTAATAATTCCAACCTATAATGAATCTGAAAATATTATTGACTTAATCAACGAAATTTTCTTGCTTGATGATAATTTACACATTCTAGTTGTTGATGACAATTCAAAAGATAAAACTTCTAATCTTGTTGAAGAAAAAATTAAAGTTTCAAATAATAGATTATTTATTTTAAAACGAAAATCTAAATTAGGTTTAGGCTCAGCGTATTCTGATGGATTTAAATGGGCTTTGTCACAAAACTTAATTAGTAACGGAATTACTTTAAATCAAAATTCAAAATATGAAATAATTTTTACCATTGACGCTGATTTTTCACACAATCCTAGAGATTTGTTGAGAATGAAGGTTTTTTTAGCTAAGGATGCAGCGGATGTAGTAATTGGTTCGAGATACATTACCGGCGTGAATGTAATTAATTGGCCAATTCAAAGGGTCTTACTTTCATACTTTGGGTCTCTGTATGCTAGAATTGTAACTAGGGTCCCTATTATGGATTTAACCTCAGGTTTTGTTGGATATAAAATAAGTGTGATTAGAAATATATTAAAAAAAGGTATTGAATTTAACGGTTATGCATTTCAGATAGAAATGAAATTTAAAGCACATTTACTTGGTTATAATCTCTATGAAATTCCAATAATTTTTACCGACAGAGTAAAAGGTAATTCTAAAATGAACAAATCAATTATTCCTGAAGCAATTTTTGGTATACTAAAAATGAAATTTAAAAGCATATTTTTTAAGATATAAATGAAATTTCTGATTAAAAATATTAATGTAGTTGAGTCTAAAGAAATTAAAAAATTAGATATTTTAGTCAAGGGAAAATTTATTAATAAAATAGATTTTAATATATCAGAGCATAATGGTTGTACAATTATTGACGGCAGTGATAAATTTTTATTTCCAGGAATAATTGATGATCAGGTTCATTTCAGAGAGCCGGGCTTGAGTCATAAGGGAACCATTTTTTCAGAATCAAGAGCAGCTGTTGCAGGTGGAGTAACATCATATTTTGAGATGCCAAACACAAACCCTCAGACAACCACTATTGAAAATTTGAAAAGTAAGTTTGAGATAGCAGCTAATAACTCATTGGCTAATTTTTCATTTATGTTTGGTGGTACAAATTCTAATCTAAGTGAGATTAAAAAATTAGATTTTAATAAGATACCTGGAATTAAACTATTCCTTGGTTCTTCAACTGGAGATATGCTTGTTGATGATTATAATGTTATTGAGGATATAATGAGATTTTCAAAAGTTCCTGTAGTTGTACATAGTGAGGATGAAGGTATAATTAAAAAAAACTTAAATAAATACATAGAAAAATATGGAGATAATATTCCTATTGAATATCATCCAAAAATAAGATCTGAGGAAGCATGTCTTAAATCTACATTAAGGATTATTGATCTTGCAAAAAAATGTAATTCAAGACTACATGTATTTCATCTTTCTACAAAATCAGAGTCTAAACTTTTCGAAATACTTCCTCTGGAAAATAAAAATATAACAAGTGAAGTATGCATTCATCATTTGTCATTTAATGACTTAGACTATAAAGAAAAAGGGGCTCTTATTAAATGGAATCCTGCGGTCAAATCACAATTAGATCAAGATGCTCTTTGGGATGCTCTTAATTCAGGCAGAATTGACATTGTGGCAACTGACCATGCTCCACATACATTAAAAGAAAAACAAAATAATTATTTAAATTGTCCTAGTGGCGGTCCTTTGGTTCAACATTCTTTGATAGTTATGTACGAACATTATTTAAATAAAAAAATCACTTTGCAGAAAATTGTAGAAAAAATGTGTAATAACCCAGCTAAAATTTTTAAAATTAACAAAAGAGGTTATATTAGAGAGGGATACTATGCTGATCTTGTAATTCTAGATCCTAACAAAAAACAAACAATTGGTTCTAATAACATTTTGTATAAATGTGGATGGTCCCCGTTTGAGGGAAAAACTTTTAATTCTGTCATCACTCATACCTTTGTTAATGGACACCTTGCATTTAATAATGGTAATCTTGACGATTCAAAATTAGGTATGAAAATTAATTTCAATAATGAAAATTAAGTCAATAATTTTTGTATTTATTATTTCAATTGGTTGTAATGAAAAATTACCTGAAAACATTATGGATCAGAACAAAATGATTGATTTCTTGTTTGATGTAAATTTAATAAATGCAAGCAGGGGGTTTACAAATAAATCTAATAGTAATTATTTTTCAGTTAGAGATTCTAGCTTGTTTAAAAAATATAAAATTGATTGTTTAACTTTTGTAAGAAGCAATAACTACTATACAAAAAACCCAAAACTTTACTTAAAAATTTATTCAGGATTGGATCAAAAGTTAAAAACTTTGAAAGATTCATTAAATAATGCCATCAATTAAATAAATTTGGGTAAAATCTATGAATTTCATTGAAGAATTAAAATGGCGTGGTTTAGTACAAGACATTACTCCATCCTTTGAGGATGAAATAAGTAATAATATTAGAGTTGGTTATATTGGATTTGACCCTACGTCTGATTCATTACATATTGGAAGTTTAGTACAATTAATAATCTTAAAGCATTTTCAAAACTATGGTCATAAACCAATTATATTAATAGGTGGGGCTACAGGAATGATTGGAGATCCCTCTGGAAAATCTAAAGAAAGAAATTTATTAAGTCAGGAAATTATAAATGAGAATATCAAATCACTAAAGGCTCAATTTTCTAAATTTTTAAATTTTGATGATGCAAAAAACTCAGCTAAAATTTTAAATAATTTTGATTGGTGTAATAAGTTAAACATTATTGAATTTTTTAGAGATTTCGGTAAAGCTCTAACTGTAAATTATATGATGTCTAAAGATTCTGTAAAAAAAAGACTTGGAATTGATAGTTCAGATGGAATGTCATTTACAGAATTTACTTATCAATTATTTCAAGCATATGATTTTTACTATTTAAATGAAAACCATGATTGTTCAATTCAAATGGGTGGTAGCGACCAATGGGGAAATATAACATCTGGTGTTGAATTAATCAGAAAAAAATCAGGAAAAAAGACTAATGCAATGACTTGCCCATTAATAACTAAAGTTGATGGCACAAAATTTGGCAAGACAGAAGAAGGAAATGTTTGGCTTGATAAACACAAAACATCACCATATAAATTTTATCAATATTGGTTAAACTCCTCTGATGAAGATTCAAAAAAATACATTAAGATTTTTACTTTCGAATCTAAAGAATTTATTGAGAAATTAATTGATCAACACCTTGAAGCTCCCCATGAAAGAATTCTTCAAAAATTCATTGCTTCTGAACTTACAAAAATGGTTCACACTAAAAAAGATTTAGAAAAAGTTCTTAATGCTTCAAATATTTTATTTTCAAAAAATAAAGACTCAACTTTTTCTGATATTGATGAAGAAACCTTTAATCAAGTTTTTGAAGGAGTTCCAACTAATTCAATTACTGATGAAGAATATGATAAGTGTTCTTCTATTGAAGAACTTTTAAAATTTTCTCCTTTGTTTAAATCTAAGTCGGATGTCTTTAGGAGCCTAAAAGAAAATTCTGTATCAATAAATAAAGAAAAAATTGATTCTAATAAAGATTTATCATCTATTGAATTAATTCACAATAAATATTTAGTTGTTCAAAGAGGTAAAAAAAATTATTCTCTTTTAGTATTGAATTAGCATTTGGTTACATCCTCTTAAGTCAGATTCATCCAAGCGTCCTAATAATTCAAATCCATTTTGTTTAATCAAGCCATAATCATCAGTGGCAATAAATGAACATGAATTAATATTTGATAAATCAATAATGTTAATTGGACCTCTACCAAAATTTGATAATTTGAATGGATCGTTAATATCTCTTATTAATAGTTTTTTTGTTTTAGGTGTTTTAAAATTTAAATCTGAATTGGAATAACTTTGAGACAAGAGTTCAGTCATACCATATTCAGAATTTATTTTTTTTGTACCAAAACCTGATGCAAATAATTTGTGAAGTTCTTTTTTTGAAATTTCTTTTCTCTTACCCTTCATACCACCAGTTTCAACAATAATAGCCTTTTTAAATGAAAAACTAGATTTTTCCAAAAGGTCTAGCAATGCGTAAGAAAGACCGTATATGATGTATTTAATATTATTTTTTTCAAAGAATAAACTTTTATCATTTAGTTCATCTGCATTTTCACAGAAAGAACTTTCATTATATACTGAATTTTTTATTAAATAATCAATCATGTAAATAAGCGATGAATTAGGTTTTTCCATGGGTTTTGGAGTTACTCCTAAAAAAGCATAATTGGAAGAATTACCATAATGATTATTGAAACACAATTTTATACTTTTTTCATATAATTTAAGATCTGAAATATGATGATAACTTTCATTTCCAGTTGTTCCACTACTTATAAATACTTTTTCAATTTCATTTTTGGTAGATAATACTTCAGTAGTCTTAAAAAAAGAAATAGGAAGAAATGGGATTTTATTTATCGAATTTATTGTTTCAACTTTTACATTTAATTGCTCACAATATTTCTTATATATTTCATTATTTTGAAATTGATACTTAAAAATTTCAAGAGCTGTTGAGTCAAAATTTTTTGAATTTATTAAGTCTATGTTATCTAAATTTTTCAATATTAATTTATTGTTAAGTTAACTACATTTTTATTTTTTAATTTTTAACTTCACAAAATAATGAAAAATTTACCTACGAAAATTTTAATTGTTGATGATGAACCTGATATTATTGAAATATTAAAGTATAATCTAAATAATGAAGGATATGATGTAAAGTCAGCGTATAATGGTAAAAAAGCAGTTGAAAAGGCAAAAAAATTCATTCCTGATATTATTCTTCTTGATGTTATGATGCCTGAGATGGATGGAATTGAAGCTTGTGTAGAACTAAAAAAAATAAGTTCTCTTTCCAATACAAGAATTATTTTTTTATCAGCAAGAGGTGAAGATTTTACTCAAATTGCTGCATTCGATGCAGGTGCGGATGATTATGTAACCAAACCAGTAAAACCAAAAATACTCATCAAAAAAATTTCATCAATTTCAAAAAGGATTAATAATAATACTTTATCAGATATTCTTGATCTAGGTGAAATTAAAATTGATAAAGAATCTTATCTGATTACAATAAATAAAGAAGATATTTCTTTGCCAAGAAAAGAATTTGAATTATTATATTTATTAGCCTCTAAGCCTGGTAAAGTTTTTTCTCGTGATGAAATTATGCATAAGGTTTGGGGTTCACAAGTAATTGTTGGAGATAGAACAATTGATGTTCACATAAGAAAACTTAGAGAGAAAATTGGAGATCAACATATCAAAACAATTAAAGGTGTAGGATATAAATTCAAAATTGATGTCAAGAAAAAATAGAATAAGAATTGAAATTTTTATTTTTTCAATTTTTATTTCATCTATATTATCAATAACATCGAGCTTATTTCTTAAAGATTACGATCTCCCAAAACCTGTAATTTTCTCTTTAGTCTTTTCTTTATTATCTTTTGTAATTATTTATTTATTCCTTAGTTTATTTGTCAAATATTTTTATAATAAGAGGATTAAAGAAATTTCTGATCAACTTTTCTCACAAGAAAATAGTACCAATAGTACAGTAACTACTAATATGGATGATTTGATAGATCAGATAAAAAAGTTTGATGATAAAAGAAAAATTGAATTGATTGAAATGAGAGAACAAGAAACTTTTAGAAGGGAGTTTATTGGTAATTTAGCTCATGAATTAAAAACACCTCTTTTCACAAGCCAAAGCTACATCCTTACTTTACTTAATGGAGCACTTGATGATAAATCTATCAATAAAAAATATTTAAAAATTGCAGAAAAATCTATTGAAAGATTAAATCTAATTGTTAAAGATTTAGATTTTATTACTAAACTAGAGACGGGGGATAATAATTTAAAAAAATCAAATTTTGATATTGTTGAACTAATAAATAACTCAATTGAAATGCTTGAAATTAGTGCTAATAAAAAGAATATTAAATTGATAATTGATCACGAATATAATCCTCCTATAAATGTTTATGCTGACAAAGAAAAAATAGAACAAGTAATAATTAATTTAATAGAAAACTCCATCAAGTATGGAAAAGAAAATGGAACCACTGAAATTGTATTGCAGGATTTAGTTGAGAATAAAATAATAGTCAGGGTCACAGACAATGGAATTGGAGTTAAAGAAAATCATTTAGATAGATTGTTTGAAAGATTTTACAGAGTTGATCAAAGTGGAAGTAGATCTAGCGGCGGTTCTGGATTGGGTTTAGCCATTGTTAAGCATATAGTTGATGCTCATGATGAAAAAATTTACGTTGAAAGTGATTTTGGAATTGGTTCTGAATTTTCATTTACAATTGATAAATCAAATTAATTAAATTTACCAAAAACAATATTTTTTGGGTAGTAAAAATAAATTAAAAAGATTTAAAGAAAATTTATCTTTTAGTAATCTTCTTCAGCCTAAAAGATCGGAGTTATTGAGCAACTCATTTAGGTTTAAAGGATTTTGGAATGATTATTTTGATAATAATAATCCAATTGTTTTAGAGCTTGGTTGTGGAAAAGGTGAATACACGTGTTCATTGGCTGAAAAATATCCAAAAAAGAATTTTATAGGAATGGATATAAAGGGAGCAAGAATTTGGAGTGGAGCAAAATATGCTGTTGTGAATAGTATTGAAAATGCTTGTTTTATTAGAACCCAAATAGAATTAATTGAATTTTTATTTTCAGAAAATGAAATTTCAGAAATATGGATAACATTCCCTGATCCACAAATTAAAATTCAGAGACAAAAACATAGATTAACCAATATAAATTTTTTAAATAGGTATAAAAAGATAATTAAATCAAAGGGAATTATTCATCTGAAAACTGATAGTGAGTTTTTGCATGGATACACACTTGGTTTAATTGAGGCATTGAATCTTAAATTAATACAATCAAACCATGATATTTATTTAAATAAAAATGCGCCAGAAGAAGTTGTAGATATCAAAACTCATTATGAGAAAATATTTTTATCTGAAAATAAAAAAATAACTTACTTATCATTTCAAATAAAATGAAAAAAGAATCATTTTTTCAGAAAGTATACGAGGTTGTAAAACTAATTCCACCTGGAAAAGTTACTACTTATGGTGCAATTGCAAATTTTTTAGGATCTCCTAGCTCATCAAGAACTGTTGGATGGGCAATGAATGCATCACATGATAATCAAAATATTCCTGCTCATAGAGTTGTTAATAGAAACGGTGTTTTAACTGGAAAAAATCACTTTTACGGAACTAACTTAATGGAACAGTTATTGAATAATGAAGGTATTGAAGTTAAAAATAATACTATTATTAATTTTAAAAATCATTTTTGGGATCCTAATAGTTAAATTTTTATTGATTAGTTAAATTTGCTATAATTATTTATGTCAAAAGAATTATTTATTAAGGAGAAGATTAAAAATCTTATTAATGAGGTTAATACAACTATTGAAATTGTGAATATTAATAAATTTTCAAATGATGTTACTATAGACTTATTAATTGAAAACTTTACTCACAAATCAAAAGCTGAAGCAAAAAATAATATTACTGAAGTTTTATCTAAAAATTTTGATTCAAGCTTAAATTTTAAAATCAACTTCAAGCCCAAGGTTATTGACAAAGAAGATTCAAATAATAAATTAAATAATATAAAAAATATTATTGCTATTTCATCTGCTAAAGGGGGTGTAGGTAAGTCTACTGTTACTGCCAACATTGCTGTGACGCTTTCAAAAATGGGTTTTAAAGTAGGAATTCTTGATGCTGATATTTACGGACCTTCAATGCACATCATGTTCGATCTTGTTGGAAGGAAGCCTCTTGCTGTTGATGTTGATGGAAAATCTAAAATGAAACCTCTAGAAAGTTATGGAGTCAAAATTTTATCAATTGGATTTTTTACCTCAATGGATCAAGCAGTTATTTGGAGAGGTCCAATGGCTACAAAAGCTCTAAATCAATTAATTTTTGATGCTGATTGGAAAGAGTTAGATTTTCTATTAATCGATTTACCACCTGGTACTGGAGATATTCATTTAAGTATAGTCCAAAAACTTTCTGTTAATGGATCTATAGTTGTAAGCACACCACAAATAGTTGCAATGGCTGATGCTAGAAAAGGAATTTCTATGTATAAACAAGAAAATATAAATATTCCTGTTCTAGGTTTGATTGAAAACATGTCTTATTTTAATCCACCAGAAGATAATGAGAAAAAGTATTATATCTTTGGAAAAGATGGAGTGAAAAATCTTTCTGAAGATTTTCAAATACCATTTATTGGTGAAGTGCCGATAGTTCAGGGATTGAGAGAATCAGGTGATATTGGAAGACCTGGAGCTCTTCAAGAGGATTCTGACTTAAGTAAGATTTTTGATGACATTACAAAAAATATGATTATAAATTTAACTGAAAGAAATACTAAATTGCCCCCAACAGAGATTGTTAAAATCAAAACTATGGCTGGTTGTTCATAATTATGAGTAAGGAATTAACAGAAATTGAAAAAGCATTAGATGAAATAAGACCCTTTCTTCAAAGTGATGGAGGAAATATTGAGTTTGTTTCTCTTGAGAATGACATAGTTAAAGTAAGATTACTGGGTAATTGTATAGGTTGTTCTGTTAATCAAATGACACTTAAGAATGGGGTTGAGATGACAATTAAAAAATATCTTCCAACTATAAAGCAAGTTGTAAGTGTCGAATGATAAAAACTGATATTTTAATTATTGGAGCTGGACCAACAGGTTTATTTACTGTTTTTGAAGCAGGTTTATTAGGAATGAAATGTCACATTATTGATTCTCTTGGACAACCAGGTGGTCAATGTTCAGAAATTTATCCAAAAAAACCTATATATGATATTCCTGCTCATCCTGAAATTTTAGCAGGTGATTTGATTATTAAATTATTAGATCAAATAAAACCATTTAATCCATCCTACACTTTTGGTGAAACCGCCGATAAATTAGAAAAATTAAGTGATGGATTTATTATAACCACTGATAAGGGGAGTGTAGTGAAAGGTAAAGTTTTAGTTATAGCTGGTGGACTTGGTAATTTTGAACCTAGAAAACCTCGCATTGAGAATATATCAAAATTTGAAGATAATGGACTGCAGTATAAAATAGTTAATAAAGAAATTTTTAATAATAAAAATGTTGTTATTTCCGGAGGGGGAGATTCAGCTTTAGATTGGACATTAGAACTCTCAAAAATTGCAAAAAAGGTAACATTGATTCACAGAAGAAATGAGTTTAGAGGCGCAGTTGAGTCTGTAAATAAAATTCAAAGTTTAAAAGATAAAGGAATTATTGATGTTTTAACTCCCGCTACTCTAGTAACAATTAATGGCGAAAAGAATGTTGTTGAAAGTATTGAAATAAACCACAATAGTAGTAATTTAAAGATTGATACTGATTATATTATTCCTCTTTATGGTTTAGTACCAAAAATGGAAATTTTCAAAAACTGGGGACTGGATGTTGATAAAAATGCATTAGTGGTTGATAATTCCAAAGATTATAGTACTAATATTAAAGGGATCTATGCTATTGGCGATATTAATACCTATCCAGGAAAATTAAAACTCATATTATCAGGTTTTCATGAGGCTGCTGTTATGTGTCATAGTGCCTACGGCATTATTAATCCTGGTAAAAAAAATGTATTAAAATATACAACTGTC
>NTKN01000013.1 GCA_002457715.1 Cryomorphaceae bacterium MED-G14 | reverse complement strand
ATGGATGGTTGGAATGCTGAAAGTGATGCAGCATCTTTATTATCACAATTAGGTGTCAATGAAGACCTGCATTATAATATGATGTCTGAACTTGATGGTAAAACTAAAGTTAGAGTTTTAATTGCTCAGTCACTATTTGGAAATCCAGATATCCTAATTATGGATGAACCAACTAATGAATTAGATTTTGAAACTATAAAATGGTTAGAAAATTTTTTAATAAATTATGAGAATACAGTAATTGTAGTGTCACACGACAGACATTTTCTTGATACAGTTTGTACTCATATTTCAGATATAGATTTTGGAAAAATAACACATTACACTGGGAACTATTCTTTTTGGTATGAATCAAGTCAACTTGCTTTAAAGCAGAGAGCTCAGCAAAATAAAAAGTCTGAAGAAAAGAAAAAAGAACTTGAAGAGTTTATTGCAAGATTTAGTGCTAATGTGGCAAAATCTAAACAAGCTACATCTAGAAAAAAGATGATTGATAAACTTAATATCGAAGAAATTAAACCTTCTTCAAGAAGATATCCAGGAATTATTTTTGAAATGGACAGAGAAAGTGGGGATCAAATTTTAAATGTAAATCAGCTATTATTTGATGAAATTTCAAAGCCAATTGATTTCACATTAAATAAAGAAAATAAAGTGGTACTATATTCAAAAGATTCGAAAATATCTTCAAAATTTTACGAAATTATTAATGGAATCGATACTAATTATAGTGGAGAATTTCAATGGGGTAGTACCATAAGTAAGTCTTATTTGCCATTAAATAATGACTCATATTTTAATAAAAATATTAATCTAATTGACTGGTTAAGACAATGGGCAAATAATGATGAAGAGAGAGAAGAAGTTTTTATAAGAGGATTTTTAGGTAAAATGATTTTTAGTGGTGAAGAAGCCTTGAAATCATGTAATGTTCTTTCAGGAGGAGAAAAGGTTAGATGTATTCTTTCAAAAATGATGATGGAAAGGTCAAATTTTTTAATGTTGGATGAACCAACAAATCATTTAGATTTAGAAACAATACAAACATTAAATAATTCTTTAATTAAATTCAAAGGAAATTTAATTTTAACCACACATGATTATGAGTTTGCTAATTCAGTTGGTAATAGAGTTATTGAAATAGGAACTAATGGAATAATCGATAAATTAATGACTTTTGAAGATTATCTTTCAGACAACAAGGTTAAATTACTTAGGGAAGAAATATATTAACTCCTTAAAACAGCATTAAACTTTTTTGAAATCTCTTTAATAATTTTTTTTGAAATCTTATTTATTTCAGAATCTTCAAGAGTTTTATTTATATCCTCTAGAACTACAGAAAATGAGTAAGATTTTTCATTTGATTTCAGAGGTTTACCATCATAAACATCCATAAGTTTAATTTCTTTGATCAATTTACTTGTCTGTTTTACAACATTCATTAAATCACTAAAAAGAATTTTATGATCAATAATAAATGAAAAGTCTCTTCTTACTTGAGGATATTTTGACAATTTTTTTACTTTAAAAAATTCATCTGTTTTAAAGTCATAAATACTATCTATCTGAATTGATGCGTAAAACACTTCATGATCATTTATTTCAAAATTAGAAAGCAATGATTTGTCAACTTTTTCAATTTTAGCATTATTTTTTGAGTATGATAAAATAATTTTATTATTCAAGTATGTTTCTTTATAATTTATTCCAAATTTTTCTAGAATATTTATAACAATATTTTTTAATATAAAGAGGTCTGATTTATTATTTTTTGAATACCAAGAACTTTGAATTATTTCTCCAGAAATAATGATTCCAAGTTTTTTATTTTCTTTGTAAAGATCATTTTGTTTTTTATAAGTGGAACCAAATTCATAAAATTTTAAATCTGTATTTTTTCTGTTAATGTTGTGAGAAAGAGACTTTAGCATTCCTGGCAATAATGATGTCCTCATGGCTGAGATATCAGAACTTAAAGAATTAAGTAATATTACTTTATTATCATTTTGAGATGAATTTTCTCCAACAATTGAGTTATTCATAATTTCATTAAAACCTAATGATGATAGATAGTCTGAAAGTATGTTTTGATATTTATTATTAGAATTTGTTAACGAGGATATTGAAATATTAAGTTTTTTATCGATTTCAACGTTATTATAACCATGAATTCTTAAAATTTCTTCAATTACATCACACTCTCTGTTAACATCATATCTATAGTTTGGGATAGTAATACCAGCAGAAATATCAGTTACATTGTTTATCTTAAAATCAAGTAAATTTAGTATTGATTTAATTTTCAATTTATCAATTTTAAAGCCTATAAGTTTGTAAACATTGTCAAAGTTTAGTACAATGTTTTTTTCATCAAGTTTTCCTGGATATTCGTCCATCAAATCACTTATGATTTCTCCATTACAATGTTCAACAATAAGTGCAGCTGCGCGTTTTAAGGCATATTCTGTATTATCTAAATCAACTCCTCTTTCAAATCTATATGAAGAATCAGTATTAAGGAGGTGATGTTTAGATGATTTTCTAATTGTGACTGGGTCAAAAAAAGCACTCTCCAAAAATATTGTAGAGGTATCATCATTTACTGAATGATTTAAACCACCGTATATTCCTGCAATGCACATCGGAGTATTATCATCACAAATCATCAAATCATCATTTGTTAATTCTCTTACTTCTCCATCTAAGGTTATAAATTTTTTAGGGGTGGAAAATTTTTGAATTTTTATTGTGTTTGACTTTATTTTATTTCTGTCATAAGCATGAAGTGGTTGTCCTAATTCATGCATAACATAGTTAGTAATATCAACAATATTATTTATAGGGTTAATGCCAATCGCAACTAATCTATTTTTAATAAAATCTGGTGAGTCTTTAATTTCAATATTATTAATAATTAGTCCACAGAATCTACGACAATCTTTTGAGTCAGAAATATCAATATTAAGATTTGGAGAAATAATTGTGTTGTGAAAATTTGAAATTGAAGGCGAAATTAAATCAATTTGTTTTTCATTTCTGTATGAAATAGCTGCACGTAAGTCTCTTGAGATACCAAAATGCGAAATAGCATCACATCTGTTTGGCGTTAGTCCAATTTCAAAAATTTTATCGGAATAAGATTTAAATATTTTTGAGGCTTTTGTTCCAGGTTTAGTTTCTTCATCTAATATTATGATTCCGTCATGAGACTCACCAATACCAATTTCATCTTCTGCACACAACATTCCATGACTTTCAATATCCCTAATTTTTGCTTTTTTTATCTTAAATGAATCACCTTTTATAGTTGTTAAAGTACTTCCAACAGGAGCAACAACTACTGTTTGATTTATATCTACATTTGGTGCGCCACATACAATTTTAAGATCATCGGAATCTCCTATATCAACTGTTGTTAATTTTAGTCTATCTGCATTTGGGTGTTTGATACATTCTTTAACCTTTCCAATTAAAAGTTGTGAAAGATCAGTCTTTGTATTTAAAAAATCATAAGATTTTTCAACTTCTAGTCCAATATCAGTAAGTAATTCAGCACATTCTTCAAAGTCTAGATTTTCATCTATAATTTCAGAGATCCATTTAAAAGAAATTTTCATTTCTGTAAATATATATTATCAATAATTAATTAACCAATTATATTCCAGGATTTATTATTTGAATTATTAACCAAATATGATTTTATATTGTTATTAGATATGTTTATTAAATCAGGGTCAGTTGATAAAACTATTTTAACTTCATCAAAAGCTTCATTAAATATATCGACATCATTTACTATATCTCCAAGTTTAAAATCTAAATCACCACTTTGTCTAGTACCTAAAACATCACCAGGTCCTCGTAATTTTAAATCTATCTCAGAAATTTTAAAGCCATTGTTAGTCTCTGTCATAGCTTTTATTCTAGTTTGTGCATCATTACTTAAATTATCTTTAGTCATCAGAATACAATAACTTTCATAACTTCCTCTACCAACTCTTCCCCTGAGTTGATGCATTTGAGATAGTCCAAATCTTTCAGCACTTTCAATAATCATAACAGATGAATTTGGAACATTTACACCAACTTCAATTACTGTAGTTGAAATTAAAATATTTGTTTTACCATAGATAAATCTCTTCATTTCAAAATCTTTCTCATTTTTTTTCATTTTTCCATGTAAAATACCAACTTGGTACTTGTCTCTTGGGAAATCTCTTAATAAACTTTCATAGCCATCCTCAAGAAACTTTAAATCCATATTTTTAGATTCTTCAATTATTGGATATACTATATAAACTTGTCTTCCGAACTTAATTTGATCTTTTAAAAAAGCAAATACTTTTAACCTATTACTATCCTTTCTATGAACTGTTATAATATCCTTTCTTCCTGGGGGCATCTCATCAATTATTGATATATCAAGATCTCCATATATACTCATTGTCAATGTTCTGGGTATTGGAGTTGCAGACATGATTAAAACATGAGGAGGGGGGTTATTTTTTTTCCACATTTTACTTCTTTGTTTAACACCAAACTTATGTTGTTCATCAATTACAACATAACCAAGATTTTTAAACATAACATCATCTTCAAAAAGAGCATGCGTTCCAATTAAAATATCTATTTTACCAATAATTAAATCAGCTAATATTAATTTTCTCTTTGATTTAGTTGTTGAGCCAGTTAAAATTTCAACATTAATATTAATATCACTTAAATAGTTAATAAAAGATGAAAAATGTTGTTGTGCTAAAATTTCAGTAGGTGCAACAACGCATGATTGAAAATTATTTTCAACAGCAATTATAATTGACATAATAGCAACAATTGTCTTTCCTGAACCAACGTCACCTTGAAGTAGACGATTCATTTGTTTTTTACTAGAAAAATCTTCACGAATTTCCTTTAAGACCTTTTTTTGAGAATTTGTTAAATCAAAGTTTAATTTACTATCGTAAAAAGTCTTGAATTTATTGCTGATTGAAGGGAAGTAATATCCAGGATTAATTTTTTTTCTTTTTATTTTAATTAGATTGAACCTTAGTTGATTAAAGAAAAACTCTTCAAATATTATTTTCTTCTTTGCTATTTCTAAATGCTTAAAATCTTTAGGAAAATGTATATTAATTAATGATTTTCTTGTAGAATAAAAATTATATTTTTCATTAATTTCTTTATTAAGATTTTCATTTAATTCATCTTCAACAAAAGAAAAAATATTTTTAATAATTTTTATAAAAAAATTATTTGTTATTCCATGATTAATAAGTTTTTCAGTTGAATGATAAACTGGTTTAATCTTTATAAAACCTTTCTTTGCAATTGAATTCATTCTTTCAAATTCTGGATGAACCATATTTGGATTATTGTTAAACCAAGATAATCTACCAAACAATACATATTCTTTATTAAGTTCAATTGATTTTTCTACCCAACTCAAACCTCTAAACCAGTTAATTATCATGTAGTTATATCCATCAAAAAATTTACCCTCAAGTCTATATTTGTTTGAGAATTTCACAAGTTTTAAATCTTTAAATACACCTTTAATTTGAACATGGACCATTTCATCTTTAATTTCAGAAATTTTAAAAAATTTAGATTTATCTATATATCTGAATGGAAAATTATAAAGCATTTGTTGGCATGTATCTATTTTTAATTCGTCTCTAATTAATTTAGATCTAATTTTGCCAATTCCTTTTATAAACTCTAAAGAAGTATTTAATTTATTAGGATTCACTTCTCAAATTTAATTTATTAACTTTAAAGTTAATAACAGTTAAAACTTAAAATTGACTGAATACCTTCAGAAACTTAACGAACAACAAAAACTTCCTGTAATTCATAAAAATGGTCCTTTGATTGTTATTGCTGGAGCTGGATCTGGAAAAACAAGAGTTCTGACTTATCGGATTGTTCATTTAATTAATCAGAATATTGATCCCTTTAATATTTTAGCCTTGACATTTACAAATAAGGCAGCGGCTGAAATGAAAAAAAGAATTTCAAAAAGTGTAGGTGATTCACAAGCTAGAAACATATGGATGGGCACATTCCATTCAGTTTTTGCAAGGATTTTAAGATCTGAAGCCCCTTTATTAGGTTATCCTACAAATTTTACAATTTATGATACATATGATTCAGAAAGATTGGTTTCAAATATTATTAAAGAGCTTAATTTAAATAAAGATCATTATAAGGCTAAACAAATAAGAAATAGGATTTCTTCTTTAAAAAATAATTTTATTACGGTTGAAAACTATTTTAATAATCCTGAAATGATTGAAGTTGATAAAATGTCTAAAAGATCAGAATTTGGAATTATTTATAAAAGATATGTTGAAAGATGTTTTAGATCTTCTGTAATGGATTTTGACGATCTTTTGCTTAAAACAAATGAATTATTAAATAAATTTCCTGAGGTCTTATCTAAATATCAAGATAAGTTCAGGTATATATTAGTTGATGAATATCAAGATACTAATTACTCACAGTATCTAATTATAAAAGCTCTCTCTGATCGACATCAAAATCTTTGTGTAGTAGGAGATGACTCTCAAAGTATTTATAGTTTTAGAGGGGCTAACATTGATAATATTCTAAATTTCAAAAAACACTACCCAGATTGTAAAACTTATAAACTAGAACAAAACTACAGATCATCAAATAATATTGTACGATGTGCAAATTCATTAATCCAAAATAATCAGCTTAAGTTAGAGAAAACCATATGGACTCAAAATAGTGATGGTGAAAAAATTACTATAAATAAATCGATTTCTGATTCTGATGAAGGAAGATATATTGCTTCTAATATTTTTGAGAGAAAGAATAATGAATTTCTCAGTAATTCATCATTTGCAGTTTTATACAGGACAAATGCTCAATCTAGAGCTGTAGAGGATGCCTTGAGAAAAATTAATATTGAATATCAGGTTTTTGGTGGATTATCTTTTTACCAGAGAAAAGAAATAAAAGATATTTTAGCTTATTTAAGATTAATTGAAAATCTCAATGATGAAGAGAGTTTAAGAAGAATCATAAATTTTCCTACAAGGGGAATTGGGCAGACAACTCTAGATAAATTAACATTAATCTCTGAAAGACAAAATATCTCACTTTTTGATTCTATTTCAAATCTTAATGATCCTTCAATAAAAATCAACAAAAGAACAATAGAAAAATTAGAAAATTTCAGGAACCAAATTCTTTCTTTTAAAGTTTTTTCTCAAAATAACAATGCATACGAAACAGCATCAAACATAATTAATAAAATACAAATTGTAGATTTTTATAAAAATGAAGGGTCATTAGAATCTTTTAATCGAATTGAAAATATAGAAGAGTTGGTAAACGGTATTAATGATTTTATAAAAGGTCAAGAAGAACTCTTTGAATCAGATAAGTCACTTTCGAAATATTTAGAGGATGTTGCGCTATATTCAGAGACTGATAAAGAAGTTTCAAATGAAAGAGTTTCTCTAATGACAGTTCATATGGCAAAAGGATTGGAATTTCCAATTGTATACGTTTTGGGAATGGAAGAAAATTTATTTCCATCAATAATGAGTATTAATTCTAGAGAAGAAGTGGAAGAGGAGAGAAGGCTATTTTATGTAGCAATGACCAGAGCTGAAAAAAGTTTAACATTAAGTTATTGTAATCAAAGATTTAAATGGGGAAATCTAATTGAATGTGAACCAAGTAGATTTCTTTCTGAAATTGACAACAAATACACAACTAAAAATTCTTTAAATCAACAACAACCTTCTCATATTGATAACACTTTGTTAAGGCTAAGAAATTTTAAAAAGAGAAAGAACATATCAAAGTTGAAATCTTTTAAATCATCTTATCAGAATATTAAAATTAATATTAAAATTAATGATGTGGTTTTTCATGAAAGATTTGGAAAAGGTGAGGTTAAGCAAATTGAAGAAGATGGCGAAAATTCAAGAGCAACAATTAGTTTTAATAATTCAGGTGAAAAAAAAGTTCTTCTAAAATTTGCAAAACTAAAGGTTATTAAATAAAAAAAGGGAACACAAAATGCCCCCTTTTCTTAATACTAATTGTTAAAAATTAGTTTGTTGCTGCTTTCATTCCTTGTTCAATTAAATCATAAAATTGATCAAGTTTTGGAAGAACAACAATCCTTGTCCTTCTATTCTTGGCTCTTCCGTCTGAAGTGTCATTATCCATTACAGGGATGTAAGAACTTCTACCAGCTGCAGTCATTCTTTCAGGTGGAACACCAAAATCATTTTGCAAAACTCTAACTACTGAAGTAGCTCTTTTGACACTTAAATCCCAGTTATCAAGAAGAATTTCATTTTGAATTGGAACGTTGTCTGTATGACCTTCAACCATAAATTCAATTTCTGGTTTATCTAAAACAACTTGGGCAACTTTTCCAAGAACTTCTTTTGCTCTATCTGAAACATAATAGCTACCACTGTTGAATAAAAGTTTATCAGAAATAGATATAAATACTACTCCCTTTTCAACATTAACCTCAATATCATTATCATTAATATCTATAAATGCACCCTTCAAGCTTGTTACTAAAGCCAAAGTAACTGAATCTCTTCTAGTAACTGCATCTTGCATTGTTCTGATAACAAGATCTTTTTCTTTAAGACTTTCTAAAGATTTTTCGAGGTTTTCTGCACCCTTTTGAGAAAGAGTAGTTAGATTACCCATGTTGTTAATTAAATCTTGGTTGTTTGTCTTTAGAAAAACAACTTGATCTTGAAGAGCTTTCATGTTAGCTTCAGCAGTTGCTTTTTCATCAAGACATGTATTTAGTTTTACTGTGGCAGAATTTAAAAGATTTAGGTTTTTTTGATTAGTTGCTTCAAGTTCAGCATATTTCTTCTGAGAAACACATGAAGAAAATAAAACAATAAAACTCAATAGGTATAAAAAGCTTTTTTTCATGATTTATATTTTTTTATCTAATTTATAAAATTAAAGAAAAGTTTCTGGTTAAAATTTTATTAAATTTTAGAAAAGATTTTTTTACTTCTTAGGAAATAATTGTAAAAAATTGATTTACAATAATAAAATCTGTAATATTCATTGTTTACATTAACTCGTTTTAATTTAAAAATATTAATTGTTAAATAAGAATATGCTTTAAGCAAACCAAAAAAAACATTAAATCTCAATGCTAGTAGTGAAAAAAATAAAATCAATAAATCAGTTAAAAACCTTCCAAATAAAGAAATAAATAGCATTCTCTTGGGAAGGTTCTTTACTAACATTATGATTGAATTTCTAAAATTCAAATAATATTTAAATGATGAGTTGTCATTAAGTGTTCCACCACCCAAGTGATAAACACGAGAGTTTCCAATGACAACTATTTTATTATTAATGTCTTTATTTTTTAACCTCCAGCATAAGTCTATCTCTTCCATATGTGCAAAAAAAGATGAATCAAAACCATTAACTGATTCAAATGACTTTTTTCTAATTGCTAAACAGGCTCCACTTGCCCAAAAAACCTCTCTAGTTGTTTGATAGTTTGTAGTATTCTCAATGTGATTTAATATTCTTCCTCTGCAAAAAGGAAACCCAAACAAATCAATAAACCCACCAGATGCACCTGCATAATCGTAGAGATCTTTATTTGAATAATTAATTATTCTAGGTTGTGCTGCTATTATAGCAGAGTTTTTTTCAAAAACTTTAGCAATGTTTTCAATTGATTTATTATCTAAAAAAGTTGCATCATTATTCAAACAAATAAACAAGTCTGAATCAATTTGTTTTAATCCATTATTATATCCACCTGCATAACCATAATTCTCTTTATTTCTGATGATTTTAACTTCCGGAAATTCTGTTTTCAAAAAAGAAATTGAATTATCAGATGAATTATTATCTACAACATAAATATCATATCCATTAGAATTCTTTATTAATTGAGGAATAAATTTTTTTAAAAGATTAATTCCGTTAAAATTTAAAACTACAATTGATACTTTCATAAATCTGAGTAAATCGGAAGATGATTTATTACATCAACCTTTTCATTCAAGTTTTTTAAAAATAAATGATTAATTCCATTTGTTATCATTAAATAACTAGATTTTATAAACTTATTATAAATCAAAATCTGATCAATTACTTTTTCATCTAATTTAATATTGAAGGATTTGCATTCAATAAGAATTGAACAATATCCAGCTTTGCTATAAACTACAATATCAAATCTTTTTTTAAGATTATTTATAATAAACTCTTTTTCGACGTTAATATGAGACAATGGAATCTTAAGCTCATTAATTAAATAGAAAACAGTATTTTGTCTAACCCATTCTTCTTTAGTTAGTATAATATACTTTTTTCTAACTATGTCAAAAATATATGATTTATTATCTTTATTTTTTATCTTAAAATTGTAGTTTTTAAAATTTAATTTTTTCATGAAAACAATATCAAATGTAGAACAATTTCAAGATGCTGTAATAGCATTACAAAATAATATTTCAGACAATCTATTTATTGTTAATTCTGAGGAAATATATTTTACTAATATCATAATTAAAATTTTCAAAGATAAAACTGATTTAGATCTAAAATCATTCAATGAATATGTGTTGTATGGAAATGAAATAAAATTTGAAAATTTAATTTTAAAAGCTAGTAATTTTCCAATGATTGGAGAACTTCAATTTTTTTTAATCAGAGATTCAAATAATTTAATTAAAGATATCGGAAAGTATTCTAAAAATCTATCTTCCATTCCAAAATCATCAGTTATTGTTTTTTTTATGAGTGATCCAAATTTTGAAAAAAAGAAAACAATTATTGATTTTTTTAAAACTATTGGAAAAATTATAAATTTTAAAAAGATTTATGACAACCAATTATCTCAATGGGTTAAATATATTTCAAATAAATATGGATTTAAACTAAACTATAAAACAATCCAACTTGTAACAGAACTAACTGGAAACAATTTAAATAAAATTAATAATGAATTTGAAAAATTATGTTTTCATCATGGTGATTCTAAAGAAATAAATGAAAAAACGATTCTTAATCATTTCGGAATAAATAATGATTACAATCTTTTCGAATTACAAAATCAATATGGAAAAAGAAATTTAAATAAGGTTTTAAAAATATCTGAGTATTTTTCTAAAAATTCAAGTAAATATCCTTTACAAATAGTATTGAATAATTTATATAATTATTATACTAAAATATTTCAAATACATTCACTCAAAAAATCAAATAACACAGAAATATCTCAAAAATTAGGGGTTAACCCCTTTTTTTTAAATGATTTTAAAGATGCTAGTATGAAAATTAATATGAAAGAAACAGTTAAGATTTTAAATATTATTAAAGGGTACGACTTAAAATCTAAGGGCATTTCAACTATCACAGAAAACAGTAGAATTTTAACTCAACTTGCATTAGAAGTTTTAGGATAATCTTAACTTAAACTTACTAGGATTATATTCTTGCATTACTTTGTAAAGTGTCTCAAAAACATCATCAATTGATGGCTTTGTAAAGTAATCACCATCAGAGCCATATGGCGGTCTATGCTCAACAGCTGTTAAAGTAATTGGTTTTGAATCTAGAAAATTATATCCACCATTTTCTTCCAGTATTTTATTCATAATATAAGAACTTGCACCTCCTGGATAGTCTTCATCAATAACAACAAGTTTATTTGTTCTTTTTAGACTCTTAACAATATCACTATCAATATCAAAAGGAATAATTGATTGAATATCAATCAAATCAATATTTATATTATGTTCTTCAAGTAAATCACATGCTTTATCTACAACTCTTAATGTAGATCCATAAGAAACAACTGTAATATCTTCTCCTGTTCTCAAAAAATCAACTTTACCGACCTTTGGACAAAAATCACCATAGTTATATGGTTCTTTTTCCTTTAAACGATATGCATTCAAAGGCTCTACAACAATCGCTGGTTCACAGGACTTCAACAGCGCATTATACATGCCAGCAGCTTGAACCATATTTCTTGGAAGAAGTATTCTTACACCTCTTAAAGAATTTATAAGCATTCCAATAGGTGAACCTGAATGCCATATACCTTCTAATCTATGACCTCTTGTTCTAATTATTAGAGGCGCCAATTGTTTTCCAACACTTCTATATAGCAATGTAGCGAGATCATCACTTAGGGTTTGAATAGCAAAAATTAAATAATCTAAGTATTGAATTTCTGCAATGGGTCTAAAACCTCTAAGAGCTAATCCAATTCCCTCACCAACGATTGAAGCTTCTCTAATACCTCTATCATCAACCTTTTCTTTTCCATATTTTTCTTGCAAACCCTCTAAACCTTGATTAACACCACCAATTTTTCCAGAATCTTCTCCAAAAATTATAAGATTTTTATATTGATTTAAAAGTTTGTCAAAATTATTTTTTATAATCAATCTCCCATCAATCATATGTGATTTTTCGTCGAATGAGGGCTTAACTTCCTGAACATTTTCAATTGAATGATCGTATTCATTGTAAAGAAAAGAACTGAATAATGGTTGAGTTTTTAATTTATAATCATTAATCCATTTAATTAATGGATTCACATTAAGTAAATTATTTATTCTTAAGCATTTTCTTGAGTATGATAAAACATCTTTTCTTGTTGGCACTTTTATTCTTGATAATTCATTATATAAATTTATAAGGGAATTGTTTTTTGAATCATCAATTAGCATCTTCATAGATTTTAAAAGTGAAATTCTTTCAGTCTTGATTTGATTTTGAAAAGAATCCCAAGCCAAAACCTTTTGGTCTTTAACAAATTTTACACTTTCATTTTCGATGGAACTTAATTCATCAACTGTTGCTATACCATTATCTAATATCCATTTTCTCATCATGAGATTACAATCATACTTCCTTTCCCAATCTAATCTTTTCTTGTCTTTATACCTTTCGTGAGATCCTGATGTTGAATGCCCAATGGGTTGAGTTAACTCTGTAACATGAACTAAAACTGGAATATGTTTACTTCTACATATATTTGCTGCATGCTCATAAGCTGAAATTAATTTAGGATAATCCCATCCTTTAACTTTAATTATTTCATAACCATTTAATTTTCCTTCATCCCTTTTGAAACCTTTTAAAGCTTCAGAAATACTAGATTTGGTTGTTTGATATGAATTATCAACAGAAATTCCATATTCATCATCCCAAACACTTATTAACATAGGTACCTGATGAACACCTGCTGCGTTAATTACTTCAAAAAACAAACCTTCACTAGTACTGGCATTACCAATAGTTCCCCAAGCAATTTCATTTCCATTTATTGAATGATTTTTGGAATTAAATTTTCCAGTTCGATATAGTTTAGAAGCCATTGCTAACCCCAATAATCTTGGCATTTGACCACCAGTTGGAGAAATATCAGATGAGGAATTGTATTGTTTAGTAAGATCTCTAAAAGAACCATCTTTATTAACTGACGTAGTTGCAAAATGTGAACCCATTTGTCTACCGCCTGACATACGTTCTTCATTAGGATCTGTATTAGCATATAAGGCAGAAAAAATTTCTTTAATGCTTAATTCATTAATTGCAAGCATAAATGTTTGATCTCTGTAATATCCTGACCGAAAATCACCTTTTTCAAATACTTTAGCCATAGCAATCTGTGGAAGTTCTTTTCCATCACCAAAAATTCCAAACTTTGCTTTACCGCTTAAAACTTCTTTTCTTCCAATAAGACTTGCCTCACGGCTTACAAATATAGTACGGTAATCGTTTAAAACTTCTTTTTTAAAATTGTCATAAGTAATGGATTTTGTAAGAAATTTTTCACTCATAGAAAGTGCGAATTTACAAATTAATTTATCAATATATTAAAACCATCTTCTTGTAAAAAGATTAGATAACTTTTCAGGATCTAGAGAAATAGTGAACCTTATATTGTTTAAATAATTATTTGACTTTAAAACTATTTCATCAGAATTAATAAAAGGGAAATAAAGTTCAAGGTAATTTTCAATTATGTTTAATCTTAAACCAAAATCATATCCTGTTGTTAATTTCTTTTTTTTCTCCTTAAATAGTCCATAATCAAGATAAGCTTCAAACCAATTCCATAAAGTTATACCAGAACTAGCAACAAAAATAAAATCATCTACACTATCCTGTTTAATTTTTGACTTGAATGCTCCCTCGTATTTTACATATTGTTGAGAATAAAAACCTTCTGACTCAGATCTTCCAATAAGATTGTTAGAAAACAAATAATCACTAGATGAGTGTATCTTGAAATCATAGTTGTTGTTATTAGTATTATTTTTTAAAAATTTTCCAATAAATAATCTAAAATTAAATTGTCTAAACTCATTGAAATAATTTCTGTAAGAGAATGTAATCGAGTTTTTTATAAAGTTATTGTTGATTTGAAAATCATATATAAAAGAATATGAGTTTTTTGCTCCTGGATTTGAATTAATGAATGAAAAATTTGTAATTCCATATTTATCATTTTTATTGTTTTCAATTTCCTTATTAATATTAATATGTCTAAGAACAAAATATTTTCTAAAGTTTGATCTTAAGTCAACATCTTTAATTAAATATGATATTGATGGAGATATTCTTATGTAATTAAAATCATCCTCGTAGTTAAACTTAGAAATAGACATAAAATAATTAATGGTATTGGTTTTATTAATGATATTTCTATAATTAAGACTAGTCAATCCAGAAATCGATTTTGATTTTGATGAATATTGAGGAGAAATGAAATAAGTAAGATTTTTCTTTAATGGGGATTGATTTGTTAAAGTTAAGCCTGGAAGTATTCCATCATATAAATTATAAGTAACTACAGGTCTGTAAAAAATTTGACTTATTTTATAACTTTCAACATCTGAAAATAAAGTGAGTTTCAATTTGTTTAAATCATTTTTATACAAATGATTGTTTTTATAGTTGTTTTCATTTAAAATGAAATTTGGATTTACCACTATGTTTTGTGTTTTAAATCCAATTGAATCTTCATATTTATTATTTAAAAGAACCCAATGTATACTTTCAGAATCTACTGATTGTTTTTTAATTGGTACAGGAATCTTGTTTTTAAAAGTGAAAGAGTTTTTTAAACTATATCTGTTATATCTTATTTTATCAATTTTAAAATCAAATGCTTTATTTGTTTCTAAAAGATCTTCAAAAAACCATGTAATATTTTTTTTTGTGTTAGTTTTAAAAACATCCTCAATACTTTTATCATTTAGAAAAGGAGAGTTGAAAATTTTTTCTATTGAATTTTTAAATTCGTCAATACCTATATAACTTTCTAAATACTTCAAATTAAAATAGGATAAATAGGGTGTATTTAATTTATAATTAAACCTGGTTAGCTTATCACTTGATAGAGATAACTTTTGTTCAATATTTCGTGAGGAAACGAATTGGTTAATTATTTTAAATTGATCTAAAAAACCGTAATTAGAAATATTGTGTTTCTTTAAAAGAAAAAAATTAGAGTATTTACCCAATAATTTTAAATCACTATAGTAGTTAGATATATATTCATTTAAAAAATAAGTTTCTATCCCTGAAAAAAACCAATAATTAGTTCTTTTGTTAAAGTTTACAGATTGATCAAGGTTTTTTGAAATTAATAACTTTACAATATTTAATTCTTTTAAAATTTCATTATCAATCGGGGAAATAATAGATGGTACTTCACTGTATGGGTAAATTGAATAATCATCTAAATTCTCCTTGTTAATTACTATTTTTTTTATTGGGTTTGTAAATCTAGAATTTATAAAATCATTAATTCTTTTTAAAACTTCATTATTATTTATTTTAATATTCTTAAAATCAGTAATTATTGAATAATCAAAAAAATCATTTGATTTAAAATAATTGTTTGAATCAAATACTATTTGTAAATCCTTAGAGTTGTTCAACTTAAAATTATCAAATAAGTTATTTGAATCTGTATATTCAGCATTAGTGACTATTTTAAAATTTTTATTTTTTTCAATACTAATTTTAAAATTTGAACTGTATAAAAATTGATCATTTAGATTTAGGTTTGAAGATTTTATTTTAATATCATTATTAAAGGGAACTAGTCTGAGGATTGAATTTTTTAAATAGTAAAACTTATTTTTATAGTTACCATTATTTGTAATTGAATATTTTGGTAAATAAATATCATAATAGGCAAATATTTCAAGTTCTTTTTCCTTCAATATATCTTCCAAAAAAAGTTTTAAAACATCAACACTTTCATCTAATCTTATCCAAGAAACAACTTTATTGTTAATTTTTATCTCTTTTATATCAGTACGACCAATAAGGCTTGATTTTGGTTTTAATAATGATGAGTCATATTCTGAATATAGTTTTTTTGATAGAGGTGTGTCATATGAGGAATAAGAATTATTCCAATCATAAATATATAAACTGTTATTTCCTTTGAAATAAGATTTATCTATTTTTATATACTGCTTAACAACAAATTTATTTTCTATTGAATTAAATGATATTTGAATTTCGTGCTTTGATTGAGATGATAATTCAAGTATTAGAATGAAAAAAAAAAGAAATGAAATAAATTTCTTCACATTAAAAGTTAGGGGAGTAGTCTTGACTCAAATAAAAATTATCAATTATTGAAATAACCTCATTAGGTTTGTCTGCAATTTTAAAAATAAACATATCTTCATTTGAAATATTTTCAAATTTTTCTAATACTACTTTTTTTAGCCAATTTAAGCATTCATTCCAAAATTCAGAACCATACAATATGATAGGAATCTTTTCAATCTTATTTGTTTGAATTAATGTTAAAGCTTCAAAAAGTTCATCAAAAGTTCCAAATCCACCAGGCATAACAACAAAAGCTTGTGCATATTTAACAAACATAACTTTTCTAACAAAAAAATAATTAAAGTCAATAGATTTATCTTTATTGATAAACTCATTTGGTTCATTTTCAAAAGGAAGTTTTATGTTTAAACCAACAGATATTCCATTTGCCATCTTAGCACCTTTATTTGCTGCCTCCATTATTCCAGGTCCACCTCCTGTGATTACACCTAAACCCTTAGAAACAATAAGTTTAGAAATTTTAATAGTTTCCTGATAATAATAGTTTTCAGGTTTAGTACGAGCAGATCCAAATATTGAAATACAAGGACCTATTTCTGAAAGTCTTTCGTAACCCTCAACAAGCTCTCCCATAACCTTAAAAACTGACCATGAGTCATGTGATCTTTTCTTAAACCATTCTTGACTATTCACAACTTAAATTTAATTCCTTTTTTATAAAATGACCTGTGATGGAATTTTTATTTTTAATAAAATCATTAAATGGACCTTGATAGGTAATTGTTCCTCCTTCTTCGCCGCCATTTGGACCAAGTTCAACAATATAATCAACTATTTTTAACATGTCTATGTTATGTTCAATTATTATAACTGTATTTCCTTTTTTGGATAATTTATAAATAATATCGAGAAGAAGTTTTATATCTTCAAAATGTAACCCTGTAGTTGGCTCATCAAAAATAAATATTGTTTTACCTGTATCCTTTTTTGATAATTCTGTAGCTAATTTTATTCTTTGCGCCTCACCACCAGATAATGTTGTTGATGACTGACCCAAAGAAATATATCCTAGCCCCACATCAACTAATGCATTTAGTTTTCTAATTATCTTAGGGTAATTCTCAAAAAGTGAAGCTGCGTCACTTATGGTCATATTCAATATTTCTGAAATACTTTTACCTTTAAACTTTACCATTAATGTTTCCTTATTAAATCTTTTTCCATTACAGTCATCACATTCTACATAAATATCAGGTAAAAAATTCATTTCAATTTTTTTCATTCCACCTCCCATACATTCTTCACATCTTCCTCCTTTAACATTAAAACTAAATCTTCCGGGTTTATATCCTCTAATTGTAGACTCAGGTAAACTTGAAAATAATTCCCTAATATCATTGTATATTCCCGTATATGTTGCTGGATTACTTCTAGCTGTTTTTCCAATAGGGGATTGGTTAATTTGAATTACTTTATCAATTAGATTAATACCCTCTATACTTTTATATTGTAAAGGAATTTTATGTCCATTATATATTTTTTTATTTAAAATTGGATATAATGTTTCATTTATCAATGTAGATTTACCACTTCCTGAAACACCACAAACGCCTGTAATTGATCCAATTGGAATTTTTACATTTATATTTTTTAAATTATTTCCTGAGCAACCAACTAATTTTATAAAATTATTAAGTTCAATATTTGACTTGTTGTTTCTTAAAATATTTTCTTCACCATTTAGATATTTTGCTGTGAGAGTTGAGGACTTAAATATTTTTTCTGATATATCATTAAAAAGAATATTTCCACCATTTTTGCCTGCACCAGGTCCGATATCAATAATGTAATCAGATTTTAACATAATATCCTTATCATGTTCTACAACTATAATTGTATTCCCAATATCTCTAAGTTTTTTTAACGACTTGATTAGTTTATTATTATCAATTTGGTGTAAACCTATTGAAGGTTCATCCAAAATGTATAAAACATCTTGTAATTGTGATCCAATTTGAGTTGCTAGCCTTATTCTTTGAGATTCACCTCCAGAAAGTGTTTTTGTTTCCCTATTAAGAGTTAAATAATCTAAACCAACATCCAAAATAAAATTTATTCTTTTAGAAATTTCTTTTATTATCTGTTTAGATATTGTTAATTTTTTATTGTTAAGTTTTTCACTTAGATTAAATATCCATTCATTTAATTTTATAAAACTCATCTCAGTTAAATCTGAAATACTTTTATCTAATATTTTAAAACTTAAAGCTTCTTTCTTCAATCTTTTTCCATTACATAAACTACAGTTAGATTTTATCATATATTTTTTTGCCCATGACTTTAATTTTTTACTTTCGGAAAAAGAATATTGATTTTCAATAAAACTTACTATTCCTTCAAAATCAATACTATAACTCCTTGTTAGACCGAGTGATTTTGACATTATTTCAAATTTATCTTTACCACCAAATAAAATAATATCAAGTGCCTTTTTTGGAATTTTTTTAATTGGATCTTTTAAATCAAAATTATATTTACTTGAAATATTTTTTAATTGGGTAAACATCCAGTTATTTTTATAAGATCCTACAGCGGTAATACCACCTGAATGTATTGAAATATTTTTGTCAGGAATTAATGCATTTAAATTAACTTCATTAATAAATCCTAAGCCTTTACAATTTTTACACATTCCGTAAGGCGAATTAAATGAGAAGGAATTTGGCTCTGGAATTTCATACGAAATTCCAGATTCAGGACATATTAAGTTTTTACTGTAATATGACGATATTTCATTTTCATCAATAATTAGAATAGAATTATTACCATTAGATAATGCAATATTAAGACTGTTTTTCAGTCTTTCATCTGAATTGTTATCATTTTTAAGTGTAAAATTATCCACTAAAATTTCTATTGTATGAATTTTGTATCGGTCAAGCTCCATACCATTTTCAATATCAACAATAACATGATCAACTCTGACTTTATCAAACCCTTGCTTTTTAATACTAGCAAATAAATCTCTGTAATGACCTTTTCTAGATTTAATAACAGGTGATAAAATTTTTATTTTTTTTTCAAAATACTTTGATTTAATTAATTCAAATATTTCGGAATCTGAATATCTTATCATTTTTTTTCCAGTTATATAGCTATGAGCATCAGATACTCTTGCAAATAACAATCTCAGAAAATCATAAATTTCTGTTGTTGTTCCAACGGTAGATCTGGGATTTTTTGTTGTAGTTTTTTGTTCAATAGCAATAACAGGGGATAATCCATCAATTTTATCGACATTAGGTCTTTTTAGCTCTCCAATAAACTGTCGGGCATATACTGAAAAAGTTTCTATATATCTTCTTTGAGCTTCAGCATAGATTGTATCAAATGCAAGCGATGACTTACCACTTCCCGATAGTCCAGTAATAACAATTAATTTATTTCTTGGAATTTTGAGGCTAATATTTTTTAGATTATGAACACTACAACCCTCAATTGAAATATAATTTTCCATTCAAAATTTGATAATCTTCTAATATATGAATTAAATTGTATTATTTACCTTCTGCATAATCATCACCTCTAGGATCAGCAGCAGTATATATTTTATTATTTTTAATTAAAATTGCATCAACTCTACCAATTAACGAAGACTTATTGTTAAAAATATAGCCGTCATTTTTTAAAGAATCAATAATTTTATTAGAAAAGGCATTTGACTCATAAAAAATTTTATCTGGTAACCATAAGTGATGAAATCTAGATTTGTTAACTGCATCCTGGATTGACATATTAAACATTGTTACATTTAAAATTGTTTGTAAAATTGATGTTATTATCGTTGGACCTCCAGGACTACCAAGTATCATGAATAACTCATTGTTTTTTTCAATAATTGTAGGGGTCATCGAACTAAGCATTCTTTTTTCAGGATAAATTGAATTATTAACACTTCCTGTAAGACCATAGATATTTGGAACTCCAGGTTTGATTGAAAAATCATCCATCTCATTATTATAAAAATATCCTAATGTTGGTGAAATTAGCTTAGAACCAAAGTTTGAATTTAGTGTCGTAGTTACCGAAACCGCATTTCCATAGGAGTCAGTAATAGAGTAGTGGGTAGTTTCTTCCGACTCATGGAACTTTATATCACCATGCTTGATTTCTGAAGATTTCTTTGGTTTAATAAAATTGATTTCACTGAATCTTTTTTTTAAATATTCTTCTGAAACAATTGAATCAATAAAATTCTGCTTTATAAAGTCTGGATCACCAAGATAATAACTTCTATCAGCAAAAGATAGTTTTTCTAATTCAACCAAAGATTTAACATATTGATATTCTGAATTAGTAATTTCATCAGCATCTAAAAATTTTAAACTTTTTAAAATTTGCGATAGAACAATTCCTCCACTAGATGGTAATCCCATTGTTATAAATTTCAAGTCATTGTAATTAAAAATAAAAGGATCCCTCCATATTGGAGTATATTTGTTCATATCCTCCATTGTTATAATTCCACCTTTTGACTTAATATATTTTACAGACTTATCAGCGAGTTCACCCCTATAAAATGATTTAAAACCATTTTCGAGAAGTATCTTTAAAGTATTGTATAATTGAGGATTTTTAAATACAAAACCTTCATGAAAATCATGATTAAATAATTCTATTTTATCGTTAAGTTGTAAAATTTTATTTTTTGAAGAATTAAATAATGAAGCTTGTTTTTTAGTTAATTTAAATCCATTCTTAGCTAGCATCAAAGCTGACTTAAATATTGAATCCAGAGGTAAAGTACCAAACTTTTTATAAACTGCATTTAGACCAGCTGGGGTTCCTGGAACACCTATTGAAAGAGAGCCTTCTCTACTAAGATTTGGAATTACACTATTGTTTTGGTCTAGATACATGTTTTTACTTGCTTTCAATGGTGCTTTTTCACGAAAATCTAACGAACCGGTATTACCATTAAAATCTCTGTAAACTAAAAATCCTCCTCCTCCTAAATTCCCTGCATTTGGATAAACCACAGAAAGAGATAGATCAACTGCGATCATTGCATCAAAAGCATTTCCACCCATTTCTAATATTTCGATTCCTGCAAGAGTTGCCTCTTTTTTTGCAGAAACAATAGCATAATCATTGTAAAATTTATTCTTATCACATGAAATAACTAATAAGAATAAAAAGAAGATATATTGATAACTATTATTTATCATAAGAGTAAATATATAATAATCAGAGTGTATATTTGCATATGACTTTAATTAAATCAATATCTGGAATTAGAGGAACTATCGGCGGGAATCATGGAGATAATTTAACACCTATAGATGCTGTAAATTTTGGATGCGCCTACGGTCAATGGTTAATAAATAAAAATCCTAACTCAAAACATAAAGTAATAATTGGTAGAGATGCCAGAATTTCAGGGGAGATGATTCAAAATCTTGTTCAATTTTCTTTAATCTCAATGGGAATAGATATCGTTGATCTGGGACTTTCAACTACACCAACAGTGGAGTTAATGGTTCAAAAATATAATGCTCATGGTGGAATCATCATAACCGCAAGTCATAATCCAATACAATGGAATGCTCTAAAATTATTAAACGAAAATGGTGAGTTTTTAAATTCACATGAAGGAAAATTAATTATAGATTATTCAAAAAATAAAAACTTTACATTTTCACAAGTAAATGATTTAGGAACTTTAACTAAAGAAAATCAATCTATGAATCAACACATTGATTCTGTATTGAATTTAAATCTTGTTAATGCAGAAAAAATAAAAGAAAAAAAACTTAAAATTGTAGTTGATGCTGTTAATTCAACAGGAGGAATAATTGTACCTAACTTTTTAAAGAAGTTAGATATTGAAGTGATTAAACTTTACTGTAAACCTAATGGTAATTTTCCCCATAATCCAGAACCATTGAAAAATAACCTAAAAGATTTATCAAATAAAGTTATAGAAACAGGTGCTGATATGGGATTAGCAGTTGACCCTGATGTTGATCGTTTAGTATTTATGTGCGAAAATGGAGAACTTTTTGGAGAAGAGAACACTCTAATAGCTTGTTCTGATTATGTTTTAAGTAAAACGCCAGGAAATACAGTTTCAAATTTGTCTTCATCCAGAGGCTTAAATGATATCACATTAAAATATAATCAAACTCATTATTATAGTGCAGTAGGTGAAGTAAATGTTATTGAAAAAATGAAAGAAGTTAATGCAATAATTGGTGGTGAAGGAAATGGAGGTGTAATTTACCCAGAAAGTCACTACGGCAGAGATGCAATAGTTGGAATAGGATTGTTTTTGTCACTCTATTGTGAAAGAGATTTAAGTGCAAGTAGTCTTTTAAATACTTTTCCAAAATATTATATGGTGAAAGAAAAAATTAATTTATCTAGCTCCATTAATATTAACAAAATATTAAATCAAATTGCCGAAAAATATAAAAAAGAAAAAATAGATTTAGTTGATGGAGTGAGAATAGATTTTATTGAAAGTTGGGTTCAGTTAAGAAAATCTAATACTGAACCAATTATAAGAATCTACAGTGAGGCTAAAAGTGAAGAGAAATCAAAAAACCTAATCTCAGAATTAAAAACTTTAATTAAAGAAATTGCTTCTTAATCTTTTGGAGCTTTACTCGCGTGTTTGAATCTATTATGAGTCCATAAATATGGGTGAGGATCTTCGTGTAATTGATTTTCTACCAATCTTAAATATTTCTCTGTTATCTCAAAATCTTTAAATTTTTTAGGGTTATCAGTAATAAGTTGAAATTCAACTGAATAATATCCTCTTTTTATTTTTTTCATTTTGCCATAAACAACTGGAAGATTATATTTTTTAGCAATCCTTTCAGATCCAGTAAAAACAGGAACTTTAACCCCAAAAAATTTACTCCAATAATTATTACTACTAATTTTAGGGGATTGATCAGCAACTAGTCCATACAGATGTGGTATTTTATTTTTTTTCTCAATTTTATAAATTTGTTTAAGAGCATCATATCTTGAAATTAAATCCAAACCATGTCTTGACCTTGATTTTTTAATAAACTCATTTATGTACTTATTTTTAATTGGCGTGTAAACAGCTAAAAGATTATGCTTTATAAAGTAGGGTAGACAAGTACACCATTCATAACCTCCATAATGAGATAGCATTAAAACAACACTTTTTCCTTCATTAAAAAATTTATTTACTATTTCAATATTAATTACAGTAAATCTTTTTTCAAAATCAGATTTTGAAAAGGAATCCATTTTGATAGATTCTAAATATAAATCGGTAAAATATTGATAAAATTTTCTTATTGTTTTGTGACTCTGAGATGAATTTAAATTCAAATTAGTGAGTGTCATGTTTTTTTTGACTAAATCAAGGCGATACTTAAAAACTTTAAAAATTAAAAAATAAACGAAATTTGAAATTATGTAAATAAAATTTAATGGTAAATTTCTTATGATTTTAAATAAAATTGATATTATCACAATTTGTTTAATTGTTTCTAAGAGAAGAATTTAAAATAAATTCTAATTCACCGCCCTTAATGTTTTTAGCTATAATTTTTCTTTCGGGATCAATTAAAAAAGAAGTAGGAACACCTTCTGAAGCAATATTATATAATTTAGATATCGGATCATTAAAGTATTTTAAACTTGATATATGAATCCATTTTTCGATTCCATCATCCCCAATAGCCTTTTTCCAGGACGCCTCATTTATATCAAGCGAAACGCCAACAATAATAAAATCATCAGAGTCATACTTGTTCATACTTTCAGCTAAACCAGGGTTATCAACCCTGCAAGGTGCACACCATGATGCCCAAAAGTCTAGAAGAATATATTTAGATTTTATTGAACTTAGAGAAATAACTTCTCCATTTAATCCTGGACCTGAAAATTTTGGTGCAAAAGAACCAATTCGAGGTGATTCAGAGTTTGTTAGATTATAATTATCGATAATTTTTTTTATTTCAATTGAAGAATTAGTGTTTTTTATATTTTGAGAAAAATTATTTAATAAGCTATCAGCTACATCAAAATCAATTGATCTTTCATAAATCATTCTCTTCAAAATAAGTGAGGACATATAAGAATCATTATTGTTTTCAATATAATCTAATTCATAGTCGGTTAATTTTTTTCTTATTAAAATAAATTGAGATTGGAGATCTTTTGCTATTAGTGAATCAAAACTTCTTACAGCATTTCCAATCTCAAGGTCAATTTTTGATAATTCATCTGTATATTCTGTAATTTCAGATCTATATTTCAAAAAATCTTCATTTGATTTAGTTCCAGAAACTTTAGATGATGGTAACGAGTCTTTATATATTTTTAAATTAATCTGTCCTGGCTCTAATATCACTGGAACACTGCCCATTATATCCTCAAAAAATAAATAATGCATTTCAGGATAAGTAATTGTATCTGAAAAATTAAAATTACCATCATTAATGATTGTTGAGTCTTTTAGGACAGGTCTATTCTCGAGATATTGAACAAGAAAAACTTTTTCATTATTGTTAAAGTCAGTCTCAGCATAAATATTGACTACATTCTTACTACATGAAGCAAGTAAAAACAAAAGAAATAATAACTTTTTCATATTTGACAAATTTAGGAATAGTTGGTCAAAAGTAATAACTTTAATTTTAATCTTATGAAAGATAAATCCAAACTAATTTTTGAATTAAAAAAAATTGTTGGAGATAACAACATAATTACTTCGGAATGGGGAAAAGAACCATTTTCTAAAGGATGGAGATATGGAGATGGAAACGCACTAGCTGTAGTCAAACCAGGAAAATTAATTGAAATATGGAAAATTTTAAAATTATGTGTAGAAAATGAATTAATCATATTGATGCAAGCAGCAAATACAGGATTAACAGGAGGTTCAACACCAAATGGCAATGATTATGATCGTCAAATTATTATAATTAATACAACAAGAATTAATGATATTCAAGTAATTAATAATGGTAAACAAGTTATTGGTTTAGCTGGAAGCACACTTTATGACTTAGAAAAGAAATTAGAAAAATATGGCAGAGATCCTCATTCTGTGATTGGATCTACATCAATCGGTGCTTCAATTGTTGGTGGTGTATGTAACAATTCTGGAGGTTCGCTTGTTCAAAGAGGTCCAGCATTTACTCAATTAGCATTATATGCAAGAGTTAATAAAAAAGGAGAACTTGAATTAATAAATGAACTTGATTTAGAATTAGGTTCAAAACCTGAGGAGATTTTACAAAATTTAGAAGATAAGAATTACACTAACACTGACATTATTAACTCAGATAAACTAGCATCTGATAATAAATATTCTGAAATTGTCCGAAATATTAATTCTG
>NTKN01000012.1 GCA_002457715.1 Cryomorphaceae bacterium MED-G14 | reverse complement strand
AAATGATTTAGTAAATGAAATTGGAAGAAAAGATATTAGAGAGTATGATCAAAGTATTGAAGACAAAGAATTATTAGATAAGGTTCACAATCATTGTTATGAAAAATGTTATGAAATTGCAAAAAAAGGATTAGGAAAAAAACAAAGATCAGAGGAATTTTCAAACGTTAAAGAAAATCTTCTAGAGTCTTTCACTGAGGAGGAACTTGAAGAGAATGAAAGTCTTATTTTAAGCTATTTTTATAAGGTTGAAAAAGAAGCTATTAGAGAATTAGTTTTAAGGGAAGGGATCAGATTAGACGGAAGAAAGACCACTGATATTAGGCCAATTTGGTGTGAAGTTGATTACTTACCCTCAACTCATGGGTCTTCAATTTTCACCAGAGGTGAAACTCAAGCTTTAGCAACAGTTACTTTAGGAACTTCAAGAGATGCTAATATTATTGATTCTCCAACACATACAGGTGAAGAAAATTTTTATTTACATTATAATTTTCCGCCATTTTCAACAGGTGAGGCTAGACCATTGAGAGGAACATCTCGAAGAGAAATTGGTCATGGTAATTTAGCTCAAAGAGCTTTAAGTAAAGTATTCCCAAAAGATTGTCCATACACTGTAAGAGTAGTTTCTGAAGTGCTTGAATCTAATGGCTCATCATCTATGGCTACAGTTTGTTCAGGAACTATGGCATTGATGGATGCCGGTGTCAAAATTAGTAAACCAGTTTCAGGAATTGCTATGGGATTGATTTCTGATGGTGAAAGATACTCAGTTTTATCTGATATATTAGGTGATGAAGATCATTTAGGTGATATGGACTTTAAAGTTACAGGAACAAGTGATGGAATAACTGCATGTCAAATGGATATAAAAATTAAAGGCCTTTCTTATGAAATTATAGTTAAAGCTTTAGAACAAGCAAGAGTTGGTAGATTAGAAATTTTAAGTGAATTAACCAAAACAATTGAACAACCTGCTAATTCAGTTAAGCCACATGCCCCTAAAATGGTTAAAGTAGTTATTGATGGAGACTACATCGGTGCAGTCATTGGACCTGGAGGAAAAGTAATTCAAGAAATGCAAAAAGAAACTGGCACAACAATAGTAATTGAAGAAGAAGATGAAAAGGGTATTATTGAAATACTCGGAACCAACCAAGAAATGATTGATACTGTTATTCAAAAAATTGATGATATTACATTCAAACCTGAATATGGAAAAGAATATGATGTAAAAGTAGTTAAGATTTTGGAATTTGGTGCTGTTGTAGAATTTAGACCTGGAAAAGAAGTTTTATTACATGTTTCTGAAATTGCTTGGGAGAGAGTTGAAAAAGTTGAAAAATACCTAAATATCGGTGATGTTACAAGGGTTAAGTATTTAGGTATTGATTCTAGAACTAAAAAACAAAAAGTTTCTAGAAAAATTTTACTTGAAAGACCAAAAAAAAAGGAATAAAATGAAACCTTTTTATTATTATTTCGTATAAATAATAAAGCACTTTAATGAGACAACTCAAAATAACAAAACAGGTTACAAACAGAGAAACAGCTTCTCTAGATAAATATTTACAAGAAATTGGTAAAGTTGATCTTATAACTGCTGAAGAAGAAGTTGAATTAGCTCAAAGAATAAAGGAAGGTGATGAGATAGCACTGGAAAAATTAACTAAAGCAAATTTAAGATTTGTTGTTTCTGTTGCTAAGCAATACCAAAACCAGGGTTTAACCTTACCAGACTTAATAAATGAAGGAAACTTGGGTCTAATCAAAGCTGCAAAACGATTTGACGAAACCCGTGGGTTTAAGTTTATCTCATATGCTGTTTGGTGGATTAGACAATCAATTCTTCAGGCACTTGCTGAACAATCTAGAATAGTTAGACTTCCACTGAACAAAATCGGTTCAATAAATAAAATTAATAAGATGTATGCTTTTTTAGAGCAAGCTAATGAAAGAGTGCCGTCTGCTGAAGAAATTGCTAAGGAACTTGATATGACCGTTTCTGACGTAAAGGAATCTATGAAAAACTCAGGTCGACATGTTTCAATGGATGCGCCTCTAGTTGAAGGCGAAGACTCAAATTTATATGATGTTCTCAAAAGTGGTGAATCTCCTAACCCAGACAAAGGTTTGTTACATGAATCACTACAAACCGAAATTGAGAGAGCTTTAGAAACACTCACACCAAGAGAAGCAGATGTTGTCAGGCTATATTTTGGTTTAGGAGAACAACATGCTATGACTCTTGAAGAAATTGGTGAAACATTTGATTTAACTAGAGAACGTGTAAGACAGATTAAAGAAAAGGCCATACGAAGATTAAAACATACTTCACGAAGCAAAATATTAAAAACATATCTTGGATAGTAATATTAAAATCATAGCACCTTCAATGCTGGCCTGTAATTTTGGAAAGTTAGAAGATGAAATTGATTTGGTTAATAAAAGCGAAGCAGATTGGTTTCACATAGATGTTATGGATGGTGTTTTTGTTCCTAATATTTCTTTTGGCACTCCCATAATGGAAGTTTTTAAAAAACATGCAAAAAAAACTTTGGATGTACACCTTATGATTGTCAACCCCGAAAGATATATACAAAAGTTTGCTGAGCTAGGTAGTGAAATTCTTACAGTTCACCTTGAAGCCTCCACCCATTTACATAGAACAGTCGAAAATATTAAAAATAATGGGATGAAAAGTGGTGTTGCAATTAATCCTCACTCTCCAGTTTCTTCATTGAACACAATAATAGGAGACATTGATTTAGTATGCCTGATGAGTGTTAATCCAGGATTTGGAGGACAATCATTTATAGAAAACACTTATAAAAAAGTTGAAGAATTAAAGAATCTTATCGAAAAAACTAACTCAAGAGCTTTAATTGAAGTTGATGGTGGAGTTAACAAGGAAAATGCTAAACAACTTTTTGATTCTGGTGCTAACGTTCTAGTTGCAGGTAGTTCTGTTTTTAACTCTAGAGATCCTATATCAACCATTTCTTATTTAAATTCCCAATAATTAAATTTTTTTAATACTTTCCATCGATAATGGATAAAATTGAAGTTATTGGAGTAATGAGTGGTACTTCCTTGGATGGGCTAGATTTATGTCATGTAATTTTCGATTTAAAAAATCTTTCGGATTTTAAAATAGCTAATTCCATATCCATTAGTTACAACAGTAATATTTTAGAAAAACTTCACAATATTGTTGAAAGAGAATCTGAAGAAATAAATAATATTGATATAGTATATGGAACTTTTATTGGCGAATCTATAAATAAATTTATTTCAGATTTTAATCTAAAAAATATTAATTTGATTTCATCACATGGTCATACTGTTTTTCATCAACCTGAAATGGGAATTACACTACAAATTGGAAATGGTGAAATCATTAATAAAATGACAGGAATTAAGACAGTTAATAATTTTAGGGCTCAAGATTTAAGTTTAAAGGGGCAAGGTGCTCCTTTAGTCCCTATTGGAGATAAAATTTTATTTTCCAAATTTAAGTATTGTCTTAATCTAGGTGGTTTTATAAACCTATCAATTAAATCTGATAATCAAATTACAGCATATGATATTTGTCCATTAAACACTGTATTAAATTTTTATTCAAAAAAAATGGGATATGAATATGATAAGAATGGTATCTTGTCATCTAGAGGGAAAATTAATATAGATTTATTTAACGAATTAAATTCTATATCATTTTATTTTAAAAAAAATCCTAAGTCTTTAGGGATTGAATTCGTAATTGATAAAATTTTTCCATTGATAGATAGTTATAAAATTTCTGAGGAAGAAATCTTGGCGACTTTTGTAAAACATGCAGCTTTTCAAATAAGTAAAAACATCAATGATTCAGAAAAGGTTCTACTTAGCGGAGGGGGAACTTACAATAATAATTTAGTTGATATTCTTCGAAATGAATACAACATAAACATCTTTATACCCAACAAACAGATAATTGATTTTAAGGAAGCATTAATTTTTGCTCTTTTAGGTGTTCTTAGAATCCAAAACAAAACTAACTGTTTAAAATCGGTAACAGGAGCCGAAAAAGATCATTCTTCAGGTGATATTTATTTTTAATATTTAAACTTTACTATATTCAAAATTTAGGATAGTAATTTGAATGATTACTGTAGAATTATAATATAGTTTAAATATTGAGTATATTACTTAATAAATATTAATTTATTAATTAAAATGATTAATAGAACTAAAATTTTTTTATTGCTCCTAGTATTTAGCTTCACTAGTCATTCACAGGGAATAAAAACTTTTTTTGAAAGCCCAAATGATAATTATTATATATCATCGGACTTACATATACATACTGTTTTTTCAGATGGTGTTGTATGGCCAACGCTTAGAGTTGATGAAGCTTTGAGGGATAGTATTGATTTAATTTCATTAACTGAACACATTGAATATCAATCACATATATCAGACATTCCACATAAAAACAGAAATAGATCATTTCAAATAGCTGGTGGCTATGTTCAAAATCAACCACTAGCTGTAGTTCATGGAACAGAAATTACTAAACCTATGCCTCCAGGTCATTTCAATGCTATTTTTATTGATGACGCAAATAGATTTTTTGATATTGATAAAAAACCACTAGAATTTTCAAAAGCAATTAAAGAAGCTAATAAACAAGGGGCATTTGTTTTTTGGAATCATCCACATTGGGAAGCGAATAGAAGTGATGGGATAGCAAAATTAGATCCAATACATAAAGAGATCATAAAAAAAGGGTTGCTTCATGGAATAGAGGTTGTTAATTTTGATACTTTTTCTGAGGAGGCTCTACAAATTGCTCTTGAAAATGAATTAACAATCATGGGTACCAGTGATGTACACATTTTAATTGAATGGGACTTTATTAACAAAAAAGAAAGTTATCATCGACCATTGACATTCATCATGTCAAAAAATAAATCAATAGACTCTGTAAAAAAAGCTCTATTTGATGGTAATACATTTGTATGGTATAGAGACCTCATAATTGGAAAATTAGAAAATTTAAACCAAGTCATTGAAAATAATTTTGAGATAATTTCTAAAGGATACAATTATAGAGATAGAAAAGTTGAAATTTTGGAGGTTGAATTAAAAAATAAGTCTGTAGCACCTATTAACCTAAAGTATACTGGAGAATACACATTCCACAATGATTATAAATACATTGAACTATCTCCAAGGTCATCTAAAACTATTTATATAAAAACTAAAGAAGTTAAAAAGACAATTAATTTAAAATTTGAAATTTTAAATTATGTAGTAGGTCCTAAAACAAACCTAATCTTTTCTAAAAATATAAATACTTTAAATTAATTTGATTTTTAATTCATATTTAAAAGAGTTTTCATATAATTTAAAACTTTCATATCCTGTAATGGTTGGGCTAATTGGACATACATTGGTCCAGTTTGTAGACAACGCAATGGTTGGTAGATTAGGAACAGCTGAGCTCGCAGCAATTTCGTTAGGAAATAGTTTCATTTTTTTAGCAATGTCATTTGGTATTGGTTTTTCAACAGCAATTACACCGCTGATTTCTGAAAGCGATGCTAAAAAGGATTATCAAAAAACAAAAGATGTTTTATTGAATGGCATATTAATTTGTACAATTTTAGGAATAATTTTATCGCTTGCTGTCCTTATTTTTAAACCTATAATATTTCAAATGGGTCAACCTGAAGATGTTGTAAATCTTGCTTTTCCATATATCACATGGGTTGCAATTTCATTAGTTCCTCTTGTGATTTTTCAGTCATTTAAGCAATTCTCAGACGGATTGTCTCTCACTAAAATTTCTATGATTTCAACAATAATTGCAAATATTATAAATGTTATTATTAATTATATTTTAATTTATGGAAAACTCGGATTTCCAAAACTGGAATTGGTTGGTGCAGGGATTGGAACTCTAGTATCTAGAATAAGTATGGTGATTATTATAATAATAATTATAAAAAATAATAAAAAAACAAAGAATTTTTTCAGGTCTATTTGCAGCTTAAATTTTTCAAAATCAATATCAAAAAATATTTTAAATTTAGGATATCCATCAGCACTTCAAATGATGTTTGAAGTTGGCTTTTTTATTGCTGGTGTATGGGTATGTGGATTGATTGGTACTAATTACCAAGCAGCGAATCAAATAGCTCTTAATTTATCAACAATGACATTTATGGTTGCTTTAGGACTTAGTGTTGCCGCGACCATAAGAGTTGGGAATCAAAAGGGTTATGAAGACTATTTAAATCTTAAAAGAGTAGCAATTTCATTCTTCTTATTAGTAGTGATAATTGAAATAGCATTTGCTATTATTTTCATTTTAGGATCTGAATTTTTCCCATGGTTATATTTGAGTAATGATGACTCACCGGGTATTATAGAAACAGTTAAAATTGCTTCAAAACTATTAATTGTTGTTGCAGTGTTTCAAGTTTTTGATGGAATACAAGTTATTGCTCAAGGTTGTTTGAGAGGTATTCAAGATGTAAAAATCCCTTCATTAATATGTTTTTTTTCTTACATAATTTTTGGATTGCCAGTTATGGTATATTTAGGTTTGTATACTGAACTTAAAGCAATAGGTGTATGGATTGGCTTTTTGTTTGGCCTTACAGCATCATCATTTTTTTTGAGTTTTAGGTTTTTTATGAAAAGTGACCAATTAATCAAATTAAAATAGTGACCAAGGAAGGATTCGAACCCTCAACCGTCAGAGCCGAAATCTGATGTTCTATCCAGTTGAACTACTTGGCCAATTCAAGACAATTTTTTTCTTACAATTTCTGAAATTGTTTTTCCATCAGATTTTCCTGAAAGTTCTTTAGAGGCTAATCCCATAACTTTACCCATTTCCTTCATAGTTGTCGCACCTAATTTAGTAATGATTTGACTAATTACTTCACTTACCTCATCACGACTCATTTGTTTTGGTAAATAGGATTCAATTACAGAGGCTTGATTTAGCTCAACTTCACTTAATTCTGGCCTATTTTGATTTTTATAAATATCAGCACTTTCCTTTCTCTGCTTAACCAATTTTTGTAAAATTTTAATCTCATCTTCAGAGGAAATATCATTTGAGGATCCCGACTGAGTTTTAAACAATAAAATAGCTGATTTAATTGCTCTCAAAGATTCTAATGTAACAGAATCTTTTGATTTCATTGCTGATTTTATATTATTATCTATAATTTCTAATAAGCTCATAAATTAGTCAACATTATCATGTAAAAAAGAGTTATCTGAATTTAGTTTTATATTTCCATTATCATCTTCTTCAACTTTTGTTAAGGAAATTTCAGTGCTTAAATCATTTTCTAAATCAATACCAGCTCTCTTATATGCAGGTTCTTTTTCCATATCCTCAACTTTTCTTGCCTTTGCAAATTTATAATTAAATTCTTTTAGTTTTATTTTTCTTTCTTCGGTTCGTTTTGCTAGTGCTTTTGCTATCGGATTATCAAATGGATTAAAATCTTCAACAGATTTTTTATTTTCAGGGTTTGTATTTATTTCATCTGTGACTTTTACTGAATCTGAATCACCAACCATAGTATATGGAATAATCTGAACGGGGTCAATTACTTCAATATCATTAATATCCTCTTCTAAAACATGTATGACTTCGCGTGAGTTGGTTATATTAGGGTCATGAATATAATTTTTATTTTCAGATTTTACTATTTCAGCATCATTAACATAAATATCTCTAAAATCTAATTTAATTCTATCATCAATAATTTCTGAATTATTAAACGTAACAGTTTCGAATTCAACATTAATATCTTTGAGATTTTCAATTTCAATAATTTCTTTTTCTTCATTAATAGATTCTAAACTGTCATAATCAAAATTAATATTTTTAAAATCAATAGAATCAGATGCATAATCATATTGAAGAGGAAGATCTGATTTTTTATCTTCAAATTTTTCAACAACTTCAGATTCTTCATCTAAATAATGAATTTTCTTTTTAGGATCAACATGTATAATTTCATCTTGTAAACTAATATCAAAACCAGTTGCAATAACAGTTACTGATATTTCATCAATAAGGTTTGAATCCTCTCCAATTCCCATAATAATATTAACATTATTGCCAGCTCTTTCCTGAATATAATCATTTATAATACCTATTTCGTCAATAGTTACTTCACTAGAACCAGAAAGAATTAATAGTAGTACATTCTGTGCTCCTTGAATTCTATTATCATTAAGTAATGGGGAGTCTAGAGCATTAGTTACAGCTTTTATAGCTCTTTTATCACCAGAGGAACCTGCAGAGCCCATTATAGCACTCCCACTTTTAGATAAAACAGCTTTAGCATCTTTCAAATCAATATTTTGAGTATAATGATGAGTAATAACTTCAGCAATTCCTTTAGCTGCAGTTGCAAGCACTTCATCAGCCTTAGAAAAACCTTCTTTGACACCTAAATTTCCATATATATCTCTTAATTTGTTGTTATTAACAACTATTATTGAATCGCAGTTATTTTTAAGTTTCTCTAAACCTTTATTTGCTTGATTTTGTCTTATTTTTCCTTCAAAAACAAAAGGCATTGTTACAATTCCTACAGTCAAAATATCCATCTCCATTGCTAATTTTGAAATTATTGGAGCAGCACCAGTACCTGTGCCACCACCCATTCCTGCTGTAATAAATACCATTTTTGTATTTTTTTCTAACATATCTCTGAGCTCAGTAAGATTTTCTATAGCAGCCTGTTCGCCAATTGAAGGATTAGCTCCAGCACCCATTCCCTCTGTTAAATTTACTCCCAACTGGATTTTGTTTGGAACAGGACTGTTTTTTAGAGCTTGCGAGTCTGTATTACAAACTACATAATCTACACCTTTGATGCCCTTCAAAAACATATGATTAATTGCATTACTTCCGCCACCACCGACTCCAATTACTTTTATAACATTGCTTTGATTTTTTGGGAGATCGAATGATAAATTATTAAAATCTAGATTTGTACTCATGGTTATTGTTTTATTCTGCGTTTTCTAAAAAATTTTTTATTTTGTCTGTAAACTTCTCAAAAACTGATCTTGAGAAATCTGAATTGTTTTTTTCAATATTGGATTTATCAGAAATATCATCATCTGAAAAATCTTTTTTATTATTATTTATTTTCTTTCTGTTCATTGAATTCATAACTAAACCAACAGCTGTCGCAAATGTTGGGTCTGATATTTCAATTGAATTATTTCCTGCTAAGTGTTCATTTGGTTGTCCAAGTCTTGTGTCCATTCCTGTAACTAATTCCACACATTGTTTTAAATGCTTTAATTGGCTTCCTCCGCCAGTAAGAACAATACCAGCAATTAATTTTTTCTTCTGTTCGTCATGGCCATAGTTTTTAATTTCAATAAAAACCTGTTCAATAATCTCAATAATTCTAGCATTAATTATTTTTGATAAATTTTTTAAAGTTATTTCTTTTGGGTCTCTTCCTCTTAGCCCTGGTATTGAAACGATTTCATTATCTTTATTTTCACCTGGCCATGCAGAGCCAAACTTAATCTTTAATAATTCTGCTTGTTTTTCAATTATTGAGCAACCTTCTTTAATATCTTCCGTAATAATATTTCCTCCAAAGGGAATTACAGCAGTATGTTTGATAATACCATCTTTAAAAATTGCCAAATCAGTAGTTCCACCACCAATGTCAATTAAAGCAACTCCAGCTTCTTTTTCTTCTTGACTTAAAACTGCATCAGCAGATGCTAATGGTTCTAAAGTTATTCCATCAAAGTCAATTCCTGCACTTTTTACACATCTTGCAATATTTTTTATTGAACTTACCTGCCCAACTACTACATGAAAATTAGCTTCCACTCTCGATCCAAACATCCCGATTGGCTCTTTTATTTCACCTTGAGCATCAACTTTATAATCCTGTGGTAAAACATGTATTATTTCCTCACCGGGAAGCATAACTAATTTATATACTTGATTAATTAATTTATCAATGTCATCTTTATCAATAACTTGATCCGAATTTTCTCTAGTAACATAATCGCTGTGCTGTAAACTTCTAATATGTTGTCCAGCAATTCCTACAACTACTTTATCAATTTTAAAGTCTGAGTTTTCTTCAGCTTCCTCGACTGCAAGTTGAATTGACTGTATAGTTTGTGTAATATTATTTACAACACCCCGATGAACACCTAGACTTTTTGACTTTCCTATTCCTACAATTTTTAATTTACCATACTCATTAACAATTCCAATCATGGCTACAATTTTTGTAGTACCAATGTCTAATCCTATATACAATTCATTATTTTCCATATTATTTTTTTTGTGCTATTACTTGATTATTGAAGTTCAAATCTAGCTTATTAAAATTTTTAAGTAAATCTTTATTGACTTTTGCTGCATAAAAACCTTTATATTTTTTTAGTTTGTTTTCAAAATGATTAAGGTTTCCAAGTTTTACTTGATATTTATAATCATTAACAGAGAAGTAAAAACTATTGCTATCAGCATAAATATATTTTATATGTTCAATAAAGAAATTATCATTATTAATGTACTTAGCTAAGGAAGCTAAATCACAAAAAACTATTGAATCAATTTTTCCAAAAAAACTTTTAATATTAAGTTTTTTGTTCTCTATTCTTGGCATTCTTTCTCCCTTTTCAGATAAATAAAAATCATAATCTTTTAGGTCGATTATAGGTTTCTTTTCTAAAATTTCTAATAAAAAATTTGATTGAATATCAATTGATGATGATACTTTATCTATGTAAGGTATTTCTAATACTTTTGACTCAATTTTTTCTAGATTAATAGACTTTACTAATATTGAATCAGATATTAGTTTTGATGTTTTAAGAATATTAAATATGGTATCGTTTGATATAAAATTATATGAATCAACAGAAATATTTGAGGGATTAATTGAGGAAATATTAAATCCATTAACATAGTTTGTATAAACTACAGCTATAATTTTTAATGAAATAAAAATTATAAATATTATATGTATAAACTTAATTTTCAAGTACTAATTTTTTTTTTAAAGTCTGACATATTTTTCCAATACTCCCAGCTCCCATTGTTATTATAATTTCAGAATTATCTTTATTGATTATATCTAATAATTCGTTTTCATTTGCTAATGATTTATTCTCATTTTTTATTTTGTCTAATAAAAGTCTTGATGTTATACCTTTAATAGGTTTTTCCCTAGCTGGATATATATCTAACAAAACCACTCTATCAAACTTTTCTAAAATTTGAGCAAACTCATCAATAAAATCTCTTGTTCTAGTAAATAAATGTGGTTGGAATATTACAAATTTCTTAAGAGAAGGATAAACATCATCTAAGCAGTTAAAAACAGATTGAATCTCTTTTGGGTGATGAGCATAATCGTCAATTAATATTTTTGGCTTAGTAAGCTCAAAAGAGAGTCTTCTTTTTACACCTTTAAATGTCTTCAGACTTTTCTTAATTAAATCAAATGAAATATTCATTTTCAAAGAAATAATTATAGCAGCAAGAGCATTAATACAATTATATTTTCCTAACATATTAAAATGTATATTATTGTACTTAATATCGTTTGTTTCTATATCAAAAATTGACTTACCAGCTTTAGTTCTAAAGTTTTTAATAACAAAATTTGAATCATCCTTAAATCCATAATTAATTGATTCAAAATCTAATTCATCATTAGAAATTAATATGCCTTCATCACGCAGATTTTTTGAAAATTGAATAAATGATGTTTTTAAATCATTATAGTCGTCATAAATATCAAAATGATCACCATCAATATTATTAATACAAATAATATTAGGTTTTAATTTTAAAAATGTTCTATCATATTCATCAGCTTCAACAATAAAAATTTCATCTCCAATACATTTGAGATTTGAGTTATTTTCATTTAAAATTCCACCTATGAAAGCAGTGTATTTTAGATTGGAAATGCTTAATATGTGAGATAAAATAGCAGTTATAGTTGTTTTACCATGTGTGCCAGCAATCGCAATAGAAAAATTATTATTTACTATTGATGCTAGTAAGTCAGATCTTTTAATAATTGTAAAATGTAAATCTTTAAAAAATTTAAAAAGTATATTATCATGTGAAATTGCAGGAGTGTAAATTACCAAGGTTTTCGTTGGGTCTCTAAAACTTTTATTAATATTATTTATATCAAAATCATATAAAATATCAACACCTATTTTTTCTAAATTACAGGTCAATTCTGTTTTTTCTCTATCATATCCAGCAATATTTTTATTCTTGATAGCTAAATACTTAGCTAAGGATGACATTCCAATTCCTCCTACACCTATGAAAAAATAATATTTGTAATCTTGGTAATTCATTTAATATATTTTTCAATTTCATCAACTATTAACTTTGTAGACTTTAAAGTTGAAAGTGATTTTAGATTATTAGCTAATTCATTTCTGTATTTATCACTAATAAAAATTTTATTTATTATGTTCTTTAGTTTATAATCAATTTCATCCTCATGAATTAATTCTGCAGCTTCCAAATCATATAAATATTTAGCATTTTTTGTTTGGTGATCTTCTGCAACATTTGGTGATGGAATAAAAATAACAGGTTTGCCTACAAAGGATAATTCAGAAATAATAATGGCACCTGCTCTTGAAACAATCAAATCTGAGCAAGATATTACCGTTGGCATTTGATCAATAAAAGGTAAAATAATTACGTTTTTAGATTTATTATCTTTTATTTTATTTTTATACCTGTCTCCACATTGAAGTATTACATTGTAATTACTTTTTTCAAAATAATCAATGTTATCCATAACAAACTCATTCATAACTTCAGACCCCAAACTTCCACCAAGAAATAAAATTGTTTTATTGTTTTTATTAATACCATATGCTTTTATAAATTTTTCTATTTTAATATTATCAGCTTTACCAAATCTATTTCTAACAGGATTCCCATAATTCAAAATTTTTTCTTTTGGAAAGAATTTTTCCATTCTATCATAGGATACAAAAATTTTATAAGCATATTTCGATAATATTTTATTGGTAATCCCTGGATAAGAATTTTGCTCTTGAATAAAAATTGGAATTTTAAAAAGATTAGCGATAAATAAAGTTGGTCCGCTTGCAAATCCACCTGTTCCAATAACTACATTTGGTTTAAATGCATGTAAGATTTTAATTGATTGCACTAGACTAACGATAACTTTTAATGGAAATAATAAATTTGAAAAAAAGTTTTTTCTATTGAAACCAGATATCCATAATCCCCTTATTTTATATCCGTTTTCCGGAATCTTTTTCATTTCCATTCTAGAACTTGAACCTGTAAATAATATCTTAGAACTTGAAAATCTTTCTTTAATTTCATCAGCTATTGCTATAGCAGGATATATATGTCCTCCTGTTCCTCCGCCAGATATTAAAAATTTTTTATCCATGTTTTTTCTCATCGATTGTATTTAATTACAAATCACTGTTTATTTTTTTTGCACTTACACTTAATAATATTCCAAATGCTAAAAATGTTGTCCATATTGATGTACCTCCCATACTAATTAATGGTAAAGGTTGGCCAGTAACAGGAATTAGTTGAACTGCAACTCCCATATTAATAAACGCTTGAAATACAACTGGTAATCCGACAGACAATGCAATTAATTTTCCAAATATTGATGTTGCTTTATATGAAATAATAATTATTCTAAACAATAAAATTAAGTATAGAAAAAGGATTAATATTGCTATAATTAAACCATATTCTTCAGTAATTATTGAAAAAATAAAGTCTGAAGTACTTTGTGGAAGAATATATTTCATTGAGCTTTTTCCTGCTCCAACTCCAAATAATGATCCATTTGCAATTGCTGCTTTTGCTCTATTTATTTGATAATTTGATTCTTCTGAAACAGGATTAATATAATTTTCAATCCTGCTAGTCCAAGTATCAATTCTGTTGGGTAGTAAATCTGGATAATTTTTTGCAAATAAAATAAATGTTGATGCTAAAATAATTCCAATAAATATTATTGAAGAAATATATTTAAATGGATATTGTCCTAAAAATAATATTGTTAATACCATCAAAAATATCATAAGTGAAGTAGAAAAATTTGAAGGTAAGATTAATAATATCACCAGTAGGATAGGAATCCATAATGGAAAAAATGAGGATCTAAGGTCTAACTTTTTATAGATGTTCTTAGATAAAAAATTAGATATGTAAATCAATAAAAAAATTGAAGCTAATGAAGATGGCTGAAATGAAATTCCGATTAAAGGTATATTAATCCATCGACTTGCATTTGCTCCTTCAATTTCATTTCCTTGAACTGCTGTAAATATTAATAATATAATAATTAAGGGTAAAATTATTTTAGATAAGCCTTTAAAGTACTTGTAGTCGATTAAATGAGTAGTATACATTATCAATATTCCAACTATTATAATAGCTACATGTTTGAATAAATTTGAGAAAATAAAGTTTGTACCAAAATTTGAGCTTGCACTAAAAATTGGTAAAAAAGAAAAGAATGATAAAGCTAGGACTACATACCAAACAACTTTATCTCCCTTTAACTTTGAAATTAAACTCATAATTTTCTTACTTCTTCTTTAAATTGATCTCCTCTATCCTCAAAATTTTTAAATAGATCAAAACTTGCACATGCTGGAGATAATAAAACAGTATCATTTTGTTTTGCAAACTCATATGCAGTTTTTACAGCATCTTTCATATTGTTTGTGCTTACAATTAAATCACAATGATTTGAAAAAAATTCTATAGGTTTTGAGTTGTCCTTACCCAAACAAATAATCGCCTTAACTTTATTTTTTATAAAAGGAATCAAATCAGAATAATCATTTCCTTTATCAACACCCCCAATTATCCATATAATTGGAGTTTTTACTGATTCCAATGCATAGTAAACAGCATTAACATTAGTGGCTTTAGAGTCATTAATATATTTAACCTTTTGAATGGTTAAAAAATGTTCTAAACGATGTGGGATATTTTTAAATGATCTAAGGCTATCTTTAATCGATTCATTTGAAATATTCAAAAGTTGCGCAACACAAATAGCTGCCATTGAGTTCTGAATATTATGATTCCCTTGGATTGATAAATTATTTATATTCATCATAAGATAATTATTATTGATTGTTGAGTTAATTTTATTTTCTTTAAGAAAAATCATGTCAGATTTTTCGTTATTGATTTTATTCTTATTAATTATTATTAATTGAGATTTTATTTTTAAATCCTTTAAAAAATTTATTGAGTTCTCACACTTTCCATTTAAAATTAAAGTGTTATCCGAGGTTTGATTTTTTGTAATTCTAAACTTTGAACTGATGTAATTAGAAAATGAATAGTTATATCGATCTAAATGATCTTCAGAAATATTAGTTATTATTGATATATCTGGTTTAAATTTTACAATATCATCTAATTGAAAACTACTAACTTCAAGAACATAATATTCAAACTGACTATCAGAAATAGATTCTGAAAAGCTTTTACCCATATTTCCTGCAATTCCAACATTAAATCCAGAGCTCTTTAAAATATGGTATATTAAATAACTTGTTGTTGTCTTGCCGTTAGATCCTGTAACTGCAATTAAAAATGAATTGGTAAATCTACTTGCAAATTCAATTTCAGAAATTATATTTTTTTTATTAAATAAAGGTATATTTTCAATAACCTTATTTGAAGATATGCCAGGACTAATTATAATTTCTTTTGAACTAGAAATTTTATCCCAATTATGACCATTTTCCTCAAATTTTATATTATTCTTTAATAAAAATTCTTTTACATCATCTGAAATCACAGAATGATCAGATAGATAAACAGAGATGTTTTTTTTAATAGCAAGTTTAATAGCACCCATTCCACTCAATCCAGAACCTAATATTGTTATCATTTCTTTTTTTATCATCTTACTTTTAAGGTTATTAATGATAAAATTGCTAGCATTATGCAGACAATCCAGAATCTTGCGACTATTTTACTTTCACTGTATCCTTTCTTTTGAAAATGATGATGAATTGGTGTCATGAGAAAGATCCTCTTTCCTACACCAAATTTCTTTTTAGAATATTTAAAATAACTTACCTGAACAATTACAGATAAAATTTCAACTAAGAAGACTCCACACAAAATCGGAAGCAGTAATTCCTTTCTAACTAAAATTGCTATTATAGCAATCAAACCACCTACAGTTAGACTACCTGTATCACCCATAAAAACTTGGGCAGGATATGTATTATACCATAGAAACCCTATCAAACCTCCAAGCATTGCTGCAACAAAAACTACTATTTCTCCTATTCCAGGTAAATACATTATGTTTAAATAATCAGAGAAGATTATATTTCCAGAAATCCATGCAAAAATTCCAAGTGTAAAAATTATTATTGAGGAGGAACCGGCTGCTAATCCATCTAAACCATCAGTCAAATTTGCTCCATTGGAAACAGACACTATAACAAGGGTAATTATAACTATATAAAATATCCAATTAAAATTTGTTGATTTAATTCCAAAAATATCTTCATAATCTAATTCGTTATCTTTTAGAAAAGGAATTGTAGTTTTTAATGATCCAGTCTTAGAGCTAAGACTATGTTTATCAACTAAATTTATTTCATTTTTTTCATAAATATTTTGTGTTTTTATTTCTGGATTAAAGTAAACTGTGAAACCAATATAAAGACCAAGAATTACCTGGCCAATAATTTTAAATGAGCCATTTAAACCTTTTTTGTTTTTTCTAAAAACTTTAATATAATCATCAATAAAACCAATAACACCTAACCAAAAAGTTGAGATTAATAAGATTATTATATAAATGTTTTTAAAATCAGAGAATAATATAATTGGAATTATTGTTGAAATAATTATAATTATTCCACCCATGGTTGGGGTTCCTTTTTTTAAGTTCTCACCCGGTAAATCTAACTCTCTTATATTTTCACCAATTTGCTTAAATGATAAAAAATTAATTATTCTTTTTCCAAAAACTGTTGAAATAAATAAAGCAAGTATAAAAGTAATTCCTGCTCTGAATGACAGATATTGAAAAAGACTAGCTCCAGCAAACTGATAATTTTTTTCAAGAAAATCGAATAAATAATAAAACATTATATACCTATTTTTAAATAATTATTAAGTACCTCACTGTCGCTGAATTCAATTTTCTTATCACCAACAATTTGATATTTTTCATGACCTTTTCCCAGAATTAATAGAATATCATTAAACTTAGATTTAGATACAGCATATTTTATAGCATCTTTCCTATCAATTATTGTTTTCACTTTTTTTATTTTTTTGTTATCGATACCCATCTTCATATCTTCAATAATTTGATTTGGATCTTCATTTCTAGGATTATCAGATGTAAAAATTGTTAAATCACTTAACTCAGATGAAACATAACCCATCTTATTTCTTTTTTCTTTGTCTCTTCCTCCTCCACATCCAACTACAGTTATTATTATTCCATCACTTTTTAAATAATCTTTAACTGATACTAAAACTTTCTCTATTGCATCAGGTGTATGAGCAAAATCCACTATTGCAGTAATTCCATTCTTTGCAATAACTTGAAATCGACCTTCAATAGGTTTTATCTTACTTAATAATTCAATTGATTTATTTTGATCTAATCCTAATATGTCACAGACTGCATATACTACGACTAAATTATATGCATTAAATTTTCCTGTAATTTGAGTATGAATTAATTTATCATTTAATTGAATAATTAATCCCTCAATATTATTTTCAATAATTTTTATGTTGTAATCTGAAAGTTTTTGTAGAGAATAAGTTTTAATTTTTGATTTAGTATTTTGAACCATTACACTACTATTTTTATCATCAATATTGATTAAAGAATATGAATCTTTAGAAAGTGAATCAAAAAATTTCTTCTTTGTATATATATAATTTTTAAAAGTTTTATGATAATTAAGATGATCGTGAGAAATATTAGTATAAACCCCTATGTTATAATCTAAATTTGAAATTCTATCTTGATCAATGGAATGTGAGGAAACCTCCATAAAACAATACTCTACCTTAGAATTAACCATTTCACTCAAATAAAAATTTAATTTATATGAGTCAGGTGTTGTTAAATTGGTTTTAAACTCTTTACCATCAATTAAAATTTTGTTAGTTGACAATAATCCAACCTTATATCCGTACAAATTGAAAAGTTTGTATAAAAGAGTAGCAGTAGTTGTTTTTCCGTTTGTTCCTGTAATTCCAATTAAGTAAATTTTTTTGCTCGGATTTTTAAAATAATTTGAGCAAATTTTCGAGTAAACCTGTCTAGTGTTATTAACAACAACGTATGTTATATCGTCGCGAATTTGATCAGGAATTGTTTCACAAATAATACTTTTTGAACCATTTTCAATAGCATCATTTATAAACATATGACCATCAATTGTATTTCCATCGATTGCTATGAATAAATCATTTAATTTTATTTCTCTTGAATTATTCTTAATATCATTTATAACTCGATCTTTTACGCCAAAAAATTTTACAAACTCAATATTTCTTAAGAGTTCTTTAAGTTCCATTACTTACAATTTTATTAAAGTTAGATCTGTTTTTAATTTGAATTTTTGAAAGCTTTATATTTTTATTTAGCTCATGTAAATTATATTTTTCAACTTTTGGATATTTTGAAAATATTTTTTCAGCAATTCTTTTAAACACAGGTGCTGCCACTGTATTACCATAATAACCTATAGTTTTATTAGGCTTATTTATAACTATTATGCAAGAATATTTTGGTTCATCTGATGGAAAATACCCAACAAAACTCGAAATATAATTTATACTATCTTTTGCATAATCAACCTGTGCAGTTCCCGTTTTACCAGACAACTTTAGGTGCTTAGATTTTATGTTCTTTGCTGTTCCGTTTTCATGATGTACTACATCATAAAGCATCTTCTTTAGTACTTTGTTTGTATTAATTGAAAAAATAGACTTGTTCAAAATTTGTTTTGGATATATTTTATTATCATTAGTTCCAAACTTTCTTGTACTGTGAATAAATTTTGGCTTAACAACTTCTCCTTCATTAGCGATGGCATTATAAAATGTTAAAATCTGTAATGGGGTCATATTTACACCATAACCATATGTCATCCATGGTAATGATAAACCATTCCAGTTTTCATCATTAGGATGAGGAATTTTTGGTTTAGGTTCCCCTTTAATTGAGCTTATGACTGGATTAGCAATACCAAAGTTGTAAAGACGATCTACAAATTTTTTTGAATTTTTATTATATACAGAGTCAATAATTTTAACAACTCCTGTATTAGATGATAACCTGATAGCATCCATAACATTAATCTTTCCATATCCACCTTTTTTACTATCTCTCACTTTAAAACCATAAAAATCAAGTATTCCACCAGATGTATCAACTTTTCGTAAAGTGTCAATCACTTGATCCTCTAAAGCTGCAGCAATAGCTATTAATTTAAAGGTAGAGCCTGGTTCAATCCCCTCACCAATTGCATAATTTAATTTTTCATAATACTTGCCATTTTTAGTTAATCCAAAATTTGATATTGCTTTAATATCTCCAGTTTGAACTTCCATTACTATAGCTGATGAATTATGAGCCTCATATTTTTCTGTTTGTTCAAGTAAATAGTCGTGAACAATATCTTGAATTTCACTATCTATGGTAGTTATGATATCTAATCCATTGATAGGCTCCTTTTTTAATTCATTATCTAAAGTTTTCCATTGACCATTTGAAATTTTTCTTTTTAACATATAACCATCTTGTCCTCTCAGATATTTTCCAAAAGCATGTTCTAAACCAACCCCTCTGTAATTACCATTTTCGTCAATTCTTTCATATCCAATAGTTCTTTCAGCTACTTTTCCCAATGGAAATTCTCTATTAATTTTCTTTTCTACTATTAGCCCTCCCTTAATAGATCCATGTTTAAAAATTGGAAAACTCTTAATTTTATCAACATGTTCCTTGCTTATATTTTTAATTATAGGGAAATATCTATTTCCTCTGTTTCTAGCAGTGATTAATGAATTGTGAACTATATTTTGATCTACTGATTTTAATTCTGCTATTTTTTTGGAAAGATTATAAACTTCACTATCAAAAAGTTTTTTCTTTACAGTTTTTGAATCAAAATAAACATCATACATTATTGTCGATGTAGCGAGTAAACTACCGTCGATTGAATATATATTTCCTCTTTGGGGATTTACCGTTGAATATTTTAATGTTTTATCTTCTGCTAATTGTCGATATTTATCACCGTCTACAAACTGTATGTGGAATAACTTATAACCAATAAATAAACCAAACAATAAAAAAACTGTTGCAAATCCATAAAGCTTTAATACAAATTGATTGTTGTTCATTTAGTTCTGGATATTATTATTTTACTTGGCGGACTCAATGAAGGTTTTATTTCTCTATCAATTAGTTTTTTTCTTACTGTTGATTCCACTCTTAAATTCATAAGTTTTTTTCTTAATTCAATGAAGTTGGATTCAGCAACAGATACTTCAGTGCTTAACTGACTAATTTTATAAACTTTACTATCAACACTGTGGGACGAGTATATTAGTAGAAAAGCAAGAGAAAAAATAAAAAATATAAAACGGATATTATCAATATTAATTTTTTCAATTAAGAATTTTCCTAGCAGTATGTCAATAATTTTATTTGTCATAGTTTAACGGCTGTTCTTAGCTTAGCACTTCTTGCTCGTGGATTATTTTTTATTTCTAATTCAGATGGTTTAATAAAATTGTGTTTTGGTTTAATTGATAAATTTTTATTTCCAAAATCATCCTTAACTGGTTCATTCTCAAAACAATTATTTTTAAAAAATCTTTTAACTAACCTATCTTCAACTGAATGGTATGTGATTATTGAAACTAATCCGTTTTGGTTTAATAAATTTGGAAGTTGATTTAGTAGTTTTTTTAGATTTTTTATCTCTTGATTAACCTCAATTCTTATAGCCTGATATACTCTAGCTAAAAATTTATTTTCATATCCAGGATTTATAAATTCGGAAAGTATTTGGTTTAAATTATTTGAAGATTTTATTTTTTTAGTCTTTCTTTTTTCAACTATACTTTTTGCAATTTTTCTAGAGTTTGTTAGATCAGAGTAATTAAAGAATATATCAGCAAGATCGGCTTCGCAATAGTTATTTAAAATCTCAATTGCATCAATACTTGATTCTTGATTCATTCGCATATCGAGGATAGAATCATTTTCAAAACTAAATCCTCTGTCGATTGAATCGAACTGAAAAGAACTTACACCTAGATCTGCAAGAATACCATCAACTTTTGATATTTTTAGATATTTCAAATTTTGTTCTAGATAAATGAAATTCTGCTTTAATAACATTACTCTATTGTCATCAATTTTATTTTTTGTAGCACTTTCATCCTGATCAAATGCTATTAATCTTCCATCATCATTTATTCTTTTTAAAATTTCTTTAGAATGACCTCCTCCTCCAAAGGTTAAATCAACATAAATCCCATTTTCTTTTATTTCAAGACTATCAATTGCCTCAATTAACATAACAGGTTTATGAAACATTATTATCACCATTACCCATTACTTCTTCAGTTAATTTTGCAAAGTCAACATTTGAATCATTAATCGCATTTTCATACATTTCCTTATCCCAAATTTCAATAATGTTTAAAGCTGTTGACATAACAATATTTTTTTTAAGATGCGAGAAATTGATTAAATCTTTTGGAATTAATATTCTTCCAGCATTATCTATTTCAATATGCTTTAGTCCAGCAGTATATCTTCTAATAAAATCATTATTTTTCTTTGTGAAACGATTTAGTTTATTTACTCCCTGCATTGTTTCATCCCATTCATTAACAGGAAAGAGTTCTAAACATTTTTGGAATACAGATCTCTTAAGAATAAAACCTTTTGAAAGTTCTTTTTCTAACTGTTTTTTAAAGGATGAAGGAAACATAATTCTTCCCTTATTATCAATCTTGCATTCATATGTTCCTATAAGATTATACATATCAGATTAGTGTTACTATCAAATATATTTAAATTTTCCCACTTTTTACCACTTTTTACCACATTGTTAATAATTTTTAAGATAGAGACATAATGTATTGATTATCAATTATTTAAAAGGGTTTATAATTTAGTTTATATATTCATTTTATGTTATTGTTTCAAAATGAAATACATATCTTTGTCTGCAACTATTAAAACATAATAGATTTTGGAAAGTTTTAAAACAGAAAACGGCTTTAACTATAGGTCTGTTGGTAAGGGGAGGCCAATATTAATTTTACATGGTCTAATGGGAGGCTTAAGTAATTTTGAAGATGTATTTAATTTCTTTCCAAAAAAAAACTATAATGTTATTGCTCCTCTGTTACCCATATATACTTCTAAGCTATTGGATACAAATGTTAAGTTTTTTGCAAAGTTTGTAAATGAATTTGTAAAATTTAAAAAACTTAAAGATTTTGTAATTGTTGGAAATTCTTTAGGTGGACATGTTGGATTAATTTATGCTAAACTTTTTCCTAGCTCATTAAAAGGGTTAGTTTTAGCCGGAAGTTCTGGACTCTATGAAAATTCCATGGGTGATAGTTACCCTAAAAGAGAAGACTATAACTTCATAAGAAAAAAAACTGAAGGTGTTTTTTATGATCCGAAAGTTGCAACAAAAAAAATTGTAGATGAAATTTTTGAAACAGTCAATGATAGAAAAAAATTGATTAAAATTTTAGCAATGGCAAAAAGTGCCATAAGACATAATATGGCAAAAGATTTACCAAAAATAGATGTGGAAACTGCAATAATTTGGGGTAAACAAGACACTGTAACACCACCAGATGTTGCAAAAGATTTTGATAAACTTCTACCTAACTCAGATCTGTTTTGGATAGATAAGTGTGGTCATGCTCCTATGATGGAACATCCAAACATGTTCAATGATATTTTAGACGGTTGGCTTTCAAAGAAAAATTTGTAGTTGTGTATAGTTTTTCTAAAGTTTCATTTAAAAAAAGTAGCTCAAGTAAAAATGAATGTCCAAAAGACGGTTTTAATGAGTTTGCAATGATTGGTAGGTCAAATGTTGGAAAATCTAGTCTTATAAATTCTATATTAAATAAAAAAAATATAGCTAAAACATCAAAGAAACCAGGAAAAACACAATTAATTAATCACTATTTAGTAGAAAATGATTTTTACATAGTTGATCTTCCTGGATATGGATATTCTAAGCTTTCAAAGAAAAAATCAGAAAAAATTCTAAATATTTCATTTGATTATATTTTAAATAGGGAAAATCTTTTACAAATCTTATTATTAATTGACATAAGACATAAACCTCTCGACATAGATATTGATTTTATTGAGTTTCTAATTTCTGAGGGGAAAAAATTTAATATAATTTTTACTAAAGCAGATAAATTAAAAAAAACCAATCTAAACAAACATTGTGATGACTATTTCAAACAACTAAATATTACAGACATTAATAGTACATATTTTATTTGTTCATCTACAAGAAATATTGGAATTTCCGAAATCAGAAAACATATACAAAAAAGTTTAATTTAATTTTTTTTTAGCTCAAGCTTTTCTGAAAAATAATCACAAAACTGTTTGAAAGCATCAGTCATTTTTTCATTATTAGTTGCTTTAAAAAAAGATTGAGATAAGCTAACAAGTGTTTGATGAATAAATACGTTCATTTCATCAACAGGCATGTCCTTTGTCCATAAATCAATTTTCATTGTTTCTTTATTTATGTGATCCCATGAGGAAAATAAAAAAGCTTTTGTTTGTTGGTCAGATACGCCTCCATCTTTAGCTGACCAGCTCATCTTTTCAGGTATTTTATTTTCATCTAATTCGACATTTATTACTATGTCAGTTTTTTTAGAAATCATAATCCGGGTTTATAATTAGAATTTAAATATAATTCATACTCATTCATATTTAAAATTTCTTCAATAGTTTTATTGTTAGATTTTAAATATGATTTTACAATTTTATAACCAATCCATCTACCAATCATTGGTGCTGATTCATAGTCAACTGATATACCAAACTTTGAATATGGTCCAAAGTTTATAAATCTTTCTTCTAAGTCATTAGAAGTATTAAATAAAATTTCATTTTCAATAAAAAATTTCCAAACTTCTTTCTCATTATTTTTTGCCCAAACAATTTCTTTTTCATTGTAATTAAGAGCTTTTTTTTCATCAAAATCGAAGTTGTTAACCATTAGATTATAAATTTTTCCATGATAAATAATCTTACTAATAAATTGACGATTTCTTGGATATATAACATGTCTCGATATTAATTTTTCAGCTAAATCTCTTACTAAAAATTCTTCACTCATTCTTTGCGAAATATATGATGGAATGTTTTTGTATAAGTCTTGGTTGTCTAGGTAGCAATCCAATGACAATAAAACTAATGAATCTGTAGTGATAATTTTAAATTGATAATCAATTCCATTATTTAGAGTGATTATCTTAGGTGAATTAAAATCTGAAAATTCATTACTTAAATTCGAATATAGTACTGAAATTTCTCTATTTAATTTTTTGTCATCATATTTTTTAATTGATTCATTAAAAATAAATTTTCGTAAAGAATCGTTTTTTATATTAACCCATTCTTCTTTATTAAAATTCGAAGGAAATAGAAAAGGGTAATCATTAATTAATTTACTCAATGAATCTGAATCGGCATTAAAAAATTTTTTTTCAAATCTATCAATACTAACTAAATCATAAACATTATTAACTTTATTATAACAACCTAAAATAAATATTAAAATAAAGGAGAAAATGATTTTATAATAATTCTTAAATAAATTAATTTGGCAAAAAATTTGATAGATATATTTTTTGTAAATCATGAATTATTCAAAGGTAATCAAACACATTGTTAATTGGCTAAATTCTTACACCAATGATTCAAAAACAAAAGGATATGTAGTTGGGATTTCTGGAGGTATTGATTCAGCAGTAACATCTACACTTGCTGCTTATACGGGTCATCCAACTCTTTGTTTGGAGATGCCAATTTACCAATCCAATCAAGAACTTGAAAGATCAGGAAACCATATTGAATGGTTAAAAAATAATTTTTCTAATGTAAGCTCAGAAGTAATTGATTTAACAGAATCTTTTGATAAATTTTCACAAAAAGTTCAAAAGATTGAATCAAAAAATAATCTTTTAGCATTAGCTAATTCTCGATCAAGACTTAGAATGACAACTTTATATTATTATGCTGCAATTAATAATTACTTAGTTGTTGGTACTGGGAATAAAGTTGAAGATTTTGGAGTTGGGTTTTACACAAAATACGGTGATGGCGGAGTTGATCTTTCACCTATAGCTGATCTTATGAAAACAGATGTAAGACTAATTGCTAAAGAACTTGGGATTATTGATAGAATCATAAAAGCTCCACCAACTGATGGACTATGGGATGATTCACGTACCGATGAAGATCAACTTGGCGCTTCATATGAAGAGCTTGAAAAAGCTATGAAACAAGTAGAGAATAAAGTTCAAATTGAAACATTAAGTTCAAGAGAAATTGAGGTCTACAAAATTTTAAATCAATTTAACTATGCAAATAAGCATAAAATGGAACCTATACCAATTTGTATAATTCCGGAGCATTTCAAAACTAAATAACCCTATTGAGCTTTTTCGATAACAAAGATTTTAATTGATAATAATTAACAATTTCGTCCAAAAGATCCTGATCTAAATTAACTGTCTCACTTTTTTGTTTGCTTAATTCATTAACCTTTTTATTTATCAATAAAGTTCGTAGTGTAAGTATAGTTTCAGTAACTAACTGCGATATTGATTTTGATTTTTGTTTTACGTATATATTTTTGGTTTCCCAATTATGCAATTGATATATATCTTCATTAATAAGAATTGTTGTAACTAGATTTGAAAGCTTATCATCTAATGAATTTAAAAAAGTTTTTGGATCAAAATTTTCACTTTTTTGGTATTCACTAATTAACATTTTATATAAGGTTTTAAAATTCTCATTTGCAAACTCAACCTCATCAGATTGAAGATCTAAAAATATTTTTTCAAAAACTAAAGACTCAACTTTAACAGGCTTATATGTAAAATCACCTTTTTCGTTTTTTATTAACTTAATTTCATCAAAAATGACTTTTTTTTCACCGTATAAAATCAATATTTCGATTATTTTTTTTTCTAATTCAAAAATTTGATCAACCTTTCTGTGTTCAATAACTGTTTTCTCTTGTATCCGAGTTCTACTGGAAATTTGTTTTTTTGTAACAACTATTTGAGCTAAAACATTAAATAAAGTATTTTCAGAAATATTCATGATTTCTGAACAATGTTTGATATAAATTTCTTGTTTAATCCTATCAGGTATTTTTGAAATACTTAATACTATTTCATTTATTATCTTAGCTTTTTCAGTTGGTGATTTTTTTAAAGAATCATTTAAGAGTTTTGCTTTAAATTCAATAAAATCAATTGAATTATTATCTAAAAAATTTACAATCTCATTAGTGTCTTTATTACTAGCAAAACTGTCAGGATCTTCATTATTTGGAAACAAGACAACACTAACATTCATGTTTTGCTCTAAGATTATATCAATACTACGAACAGTAGCACTAACTCCAGCCTTATCTGAGTCGTAAAGCATTGTTATGTTTTTAGTTAATCTCCTAATTAAATTAATTTGATCAATAGATAAAGCTGTGCCAGAGGAAGAAACAACATTTTTAATTCCCTTTTGATGAAATCTCATTACATCAGTATAGCCTTCAACCACATAACAATTATCTTTTTTTACAATCTCACTTTTAGAATTATAAAGACCATAAAGAATTTTACTTTTATTGTATATTATAGATTCAGGACTATTAATATATTTAGCTGATTTAATATTAGTCTTTAAAGTCCTCGCGCCAAAACCAGCTGTTCTTCCTGAAATAGTTTTAATCGGAAAAATAATTCGAGCTCTGTAAATGTCATTATTAGTTTTTGAAGAAACTAAACCTAAAGAAATTAGATCATCAACATTATAATTTTTATCTAATAAAAAATTTTTTAAACTGTCACTAGACTCGGTTAAACAACCCACCTCAAATTTTTCTATTATTTCATTGTCAAAATTTCTTTCATGCATATAAGATTTGGCAATATTTTTTCCAAATTCTGATTTATGAAATCTTTCAATAAAATAATTTTTTGCAATATCAGTAATTATAAAGAATTTTTCTTTTTCATTTATTTTTTCTTTTTGCTTATCGCTTAACTGAGTTTCTTCAATTTCAATATTGTATTTTTTTGCTAAATATTTTATTGCTTCTGGATATGATAATTGTTCATGCTCCATAAGAAAAGCAATTACATTTCCACCCTTACCACTACTAAAATCTTTCCATATTTGTTTTGCAGGAGAAACCATAAAACTTGGTGTCTTTTCATCAGTAAAAGGACTTAATCCTTTATAATTTGAACCTGATTTTTTGAGTTGAATAAAATCACCAATAACTTCTTCTACTACTGCAGTTTCAAAAACTTTATCTATGGTGATTTTTGATATCATTATATAAATTTAATTATCTCTTTCAATAACATAATCGATCATTTCTTTTAAAGCATCACTGTATTTAGATTTTGGAAATTTTTCTAAAATTTTAATAGCACTTTTATGAAAGAGATTCATTTTTTCAATAGCATATTCTAAACCACCTGTTTCCTTTACATAGTTAATTATTTCTTTTACTACTTTTTTATCATTACTATGTTTTTTAATAGAATTAATTAACCATCTTTTTTTCGATCTATCAGAATTATTAATAGAATAAATTAAAGGAAGTGTTAATTTTTTTTCTTTAATGTCTATTCCTCTAGGCTTACCTATCTTCTTTCTTCCATAATCAAATAAATCGTCTTTAATTTGAAATGCAATTCCAATTGAGTTACCTAAATCTCCAATTAACTTTTGTTCTTTTTTTGAGCTTCCTACACCACATGCTGCAATTTTACAACATGAACTAATTAAAGAAGCTGTCTTCTTGGTAATTATTTCAAAGTAAATATCCTCTTGAATATCTAAATTTTTTGCCTTTTCAATTTGTAATAGTTCTCCCTCACTCATATTTCTGACAGACTCAGAAATAATTTCAAGCAAATCATAATCTTTATTTTCAATACATAAAAGCATACCCTTGGAAAGCAGAAAATCACCTACTAGAACAGCAATTTTATTTTTCCATATCGCATTAATTGAAAAAAAACCTCTTCTTCTATTGCTATCATCAACAACATCATCATGAATTAAAGTAGCGGTGTGAATTAATTCAATTACAGAAGCTCCTCTAAAAACCTTTTCATTTACCTTTCCACCTGATAAGAGCTTAGAACACAAAAATATAAGCATTGGTCGCATTTGCTTACCTTTTCTTTTAATTATGTAGTGAGTTATTCTGTTTAATAACGGGACTTTAGTAAGCATTAGATTAGAAAACTTCTCTTCAAAAACTTCCATTTCTTTTGATATTGGCTCTCTTATTTTGAATACCTTTTTCACTTTAAGTTAATTTAATGTTTATTTGCCAATTGACCACAGGCTGCTTGTATATCTTTACCTCTAGATCTTCTTATTGAAGCAGATACTTTATTTTCTTTGAGAATATTTAAATACTTATTAACCCATAATTCATCAGCTTTTGAAAATCTAGGATCATCAATACTATTATATTCAATCAAATTAACTTTTGATGGAACTCTTTTACAGATTTTAACCAGAGCATTTATATGTTCAAAATCATCATTTATTCCCTTCCAAATTAAATACTCAAAAGTTACTTTTCGTTTAGTTTTTTCATACCAATATTCAAGACTTTTAATTAATTGATTTAGAGGAAAAGATTTAGAAAAAGGCATAATTTCATTTCTTGTTGATTCAATAGCTGAGTGAAGTGAAATGGCAAGATTAAACTTAACATTATCATCAGCCATCTTATGTATCATTTTTGAAATCCCTGAGGTTGATAAAGTAATTTTTTTATTAGATATTTCAATTCCTTCCTTTCCAGTAATCAAATTTATAGAATTAATGACATTATTATAATTCAATAAGGGCTCTCCCATTCCCATAAAAACAATGTTCGAAATTGGAAGAGAATAATTTTCAATCGATTGTTCATTCAAAAGTATTATTTGATCAAAAATTTCATACGATTCAAGATTTCTCATTCTTAAAAGCTTTGAAGTAGCACAAAATTCACAGTCTAAGCTGCACCCAACTTGGCTAGAGACACATGCTGTAACTCTGTCACCTGAGGGTATTAATACAGATTCCACTACCAATTTGTCATGCAATTTAATTGCAAACTTCATTGTTGAATCAATACTAATCTGTTTAGATGATATCTGACTAAAATTTAATCTAAAATTTTCCTTCAATAAATCAATAAGACTCTTTGGTAAATTAGTCATGTCATCAAAACTTTTAACTGATGATTTATTAATCCAGTTAAAAATTTGATTTGATCTATATAATGGAAAGTTATTCTTATCTACAAATTTATTTAGCTTTTCTAAGCTAATTGATCTAATATCATCAACTTTTACAGACATGCTAAAGAATTAACATAGCATCCCCATAAGAATAAAATCTATATTTTTCCTTAA
>NTKN01000011.1 GCA_002457715.1 Cryomorphaceae bacterium MED-G14 | reverse complement strand
TGAGATTGCTATATTTTTTGATTTTTGTTTAATTTCAAGAACGAAAATAGTTTCGTAAAATATATTTTTTTATTTTTTTTATTCTCATAAATAAATATGTTTTATTGAGGAATAATAATGAAAACGGTTTCGATTTTAAGAAATAAATAAAATTCAATAAAATATTTATATATTTATTAAAGCAACAAACTTTTCATTTTTTAAATTTATAATATGAAAGAAAGTATTTATTCAACAATTAATTTAAAGACAGTTGTACTGTTTTTTATTTCATTTCTAATTAGTTTTTACTCAATTAGTCAAGAGCTAAGAGGAACAATTACTTCAGATGGAGGAGATCCTTTGCCAGGAGCTAATGTATTGAATTTGACAACTGGAAGTGGAGTTCTTTCTGATTTCGATGGAAATTACATCCTTACTAACGTGTCAAATGGTGATGAAATTGAGTTTAGTTATTTAGGTTATGATAGTCAGACTATTGTTTTTTCTGGTCAACTACAACTTAATATTTCATTAGTTGAATCTTTGACTCAACTTAATGAGGTTATAGTAACTGGTTATGGATCAACTATTCAGAAAAACCTTTCAAGTTCCGTTTCTAAGATTCGAAGTGAAGACTTACAAAACACTGCTCTTTCTTCTTTTGAACAAGCAATGCAAGGTAGAGCAGCGGGTGTTCAAGTAGTTACTGGATCTGCAATGTCAGGTTCTCAATCAAAAATCAGGATTAGAGGAACAAATTCTGCAATTGCTAGTTCTGATCCGTTATATGTAATAGATGGTGTTATTGTGGAGACTGGCGCAGTTAGTGATAGAAGTAATGGAGTAGGTTTCATGGATGATGGTGGAGGTAATCTTTTGTCAACAATCAACCCCAACGATATTCAGTCAATTGAAATCTTAAAAGATGCTGCTGCAACAGCCATTTATGGTGCAAGAGGATCAAGTGGTGTTGTTTTAATTACTACTAAATCTGGAAGTAGCGGAGAAACCAAAGTTGATATAACTATTGACACTGGAATATCTGAAGTAACGAGAAAAGTAGATTTTGTAAATGCTGAAGAATATTTAATGCTTGCACAAGAGGCATGGTATAATTCAGGAGAAAATCCTACATTATTTTGGCAGAATAGTGGTGTTTTAGTTGATGGATTGACTAAAGCTGAAGCTCTTTCAACAGATACTGATTGGCAAGATCAAGCACTACGTCAAGGTGTTTCATACAGAGCAAATGTATCAGCTTCGGGTGGTGATGAAAAAACCAAGTTTTTTATAAGTGGAAATTTTCTTGATGAGGAATCAATATTTGTTGGGAATGACTACAATAAAATATCAGCTAGAACAAACCTTGACCATAAGTTATCTGATAAATTAACTATCGGGACAAAATTATTTTTTACTTATGTTAACAGTAGTCCTGTTCCTGTACAAAACGGATTGGGAAAGTCGAATAGTAATCTTCCAATTCACCCAGTGTACAAATCAGATGGCACTTATTTTAACCCAACCCGAAATGTAAAGGCTAGTCTTGATAATTGGGAATATAACTCTAAAAGAAGAACGTTTTTAGCTAATTGGTATTTAAATTATAAATTATTAGATGGTTTATCTTTTAGAAGTGAATATGGTATAAATAGTGTCAACAATAACGACAGTCAATACATGGGATCAATAATTGATGGTAACGGAGAAGCTAAAGCTTTTCAGTCTGCTGGATCTAGAAACTCATGGAATCTTAAAAACTTACTTAACTATAAAAACACTTTTGGAAAACACAGATTTGATATACTTGCAGGTGTTGAGGCATCAAAAAACACATATCAAGTTAGTAATATAAGAGGTATTGGTTTTTCTAATTCTACATTAAAAACTCCTCAGGACGCAGCAACTCAAGAAAACTACTATAACGAAAGTGCTTATACATTTTTATCAATTTTAGGTCGTGTAAATTATGATTTTGATGGAAAATATTTGTTGTCTGTAACTGCAAGAAGAGATGGTTCATCTAGGTTTGGTAAAAATCGTCAATGGGGATTATTTCCAGCTGTGTCATTAGGATACAACATTAGCGAGGAACCATTTTTTGAAAACATTAAGAAAACAGTTAATTATTTAAAATTAAGAGCTAGTTATGGTGTTTCAGGAAATGCTGAAATTGGTAATTATGCTTATGTATCTACTTATTCACAAGCAAATTATAATGGTGGAAACGGAATTACTTTGGCTAACATTGGAGATGATGAATTAGGATGGGAATCATCAACTCAAACTAATATTGGTATTTCAATGCAAATGTTCGATGGAAAATTAAGACTTGATGTCGACGCATACGAAAAATTAACTGAGGACTTATTACTTCCTTACCCTGTTAGTGTAGTAAGTGGACTCACACAAGTAACTACTAATTTAGGTGAAATTGAAAACAAAGGAATTGAAGCAAAACTTGGTTTGACATTAGTTGAAAGTGATGATTTTACATGGGATACTGAATTTACTTATGCATACAATACTAATAAGGTATTAAGTATAGGAGATAATGCAGAAGGAATTAATATTCCAGGCTTTGGAACAACTTCGATTTATATTGGAAAACCAATTGGTATTTCAACTCTACCTATCTGGGTTGGTGTTGATCCGGCATCTGGTCAAGACATGTATAGAACCCTTGATGGAAGAGATTTGACAGTAGCTGAGGGTGTAGCAGAATATGGTTCAGTAAATAATTTTTTAAACTCGAATCAAGTAGCATACGGAAATCCACATCCTGACTTTATTGGAAGTTTTAGTAGTAGGTTAACTTATAAAAACTGGTCAGTAAGTACATTATGGAATTTTGCAGTTGGTCAAAATTATATAGCTTCTGGTGAACAAATTCAAGGGAAATTTGCATACGGATCAATGGATATTACTCCATTAAGAAGTCAATTAGGAAGATGGAGAAATCCTGGAGATGTAGTCAGAGTTGCCCAAGTAACAACTGCTCCAACAATTTGGGGAAGAACAACTGAATATGCTGCTGATATAGATTATTTGAGAATGAGAGATTTAACAATCGCATACAGATTTGATTTAGAGAATGATAGTTTCTTGAAAGGTGTAGATCTATATGCTAAGTTTACAAACTTTTTGACATTTACAAATGCTCCGCCTTCGATGTACGATCCAGAGAACTATATAAGAGGTGGTAATTTGAATTTGATGGATAAGTGGAAACAAGTTCCACAAGCAAAGACAGTTAACTTGGGTATTAACATTAAATTATAATAAAAATGAAAACAAATTATATTTTTAATATGAAAAAAATCTTTTTTCTTTTAGTAGTTTTTTCAATGACTTTCACATCTTGCGAGGATTTTTTAGATGAAGATCCCTCAATTGGATTATCACCTGATAAATTAACAGACTTAGCATCAATGAATGCTTTAGTTCATGGTGCTTATGATAATATGAGAGGTTTTTATGCTTATCAACCAATGATAACATCAGGATTTGTTAGAGATTACTCTGTAAGGAATTCAGCGAATTGGACACCATTTTACAAATGGACTAACACTGGAGTTCCTTCAATGTTCACTGGCAATTCATATGGAAATGGTTTTAGAACTCTCAACAAGGTTAATACTGTATTAAATGCAGATGTCGAAAATATGTATGGTTCTCAAGCTGAAAAAAGTGAAGTTTTAGGTGATGCTCATTTTTTAAGAGCAGCTGTTTATTTTCAGTTTGATATGACTTTCACTGACCCTAACTCTGGAAAATCAGTCCCTTTAGTAACAACTGTTTTGGGAACTAATGACAGAGTAACTCAAGCCTCAGGGACTGAGCTAAGAGCTCAGGTTGTGGCTGATATTGAAGCTGCTAGACAACATTTAAAAGTTAAAAATGGTATAACATCATATTTAGCCGCTACTGCAATGGCTGCAAGAATATATTTTTATCATGGAAATTATGCACTAGCTTACGAACGTGCAAATGAAGTTATCACTTCTGGTGCTTACACTTTAGAGCCAAATCCTGCTGATATTTATTCCAAGGGTAATAGTTCTTCGGAAGCTATCTATACAATAATTGTAAATAGAACAGAAAATTCATTTGGCCCAAATTCTATTGGAAATTCAAATTTTCAAGCAGATAAAGATAAGGGAGTTGTTTCTTTAAACCCTCATAGTGAAATTGCTGTATTTAGAAATGCTAACCCAAGTGATAAGAGATTTACAGATCTATTTAAGGAAGCTGATGGATTAGTTTATATTGATAAAAAATATCCCTCACAAGATTCTGATTATATAAATCTAAGACTTCCTGAAATGTATTTAACTAGAGCAGAATCTAATATTATGAAAAATGGATCTGTTTCAGCAGCTGATGTTGCTGACATTAATGTTGTAAAAAACAGAGCTGCAGTTTCATTGATTAATGGTGTACCTTCTATGGAAAACATGCTTGAAATGTTATTTCAGGAAAGATCTATTGAAATGTGTTTTGAGTATGGAGATAGATTTTATAACTCAAGAAGAGTTAAAAGAGATATAGTTGCTGAGGGTGGAAATGGAATAATTCCTCACTCAACATATAATACTCTTTTAGTTTACCCTATATCTCAACAAGATAAAGATATACATGGCTTTTAATAAAAATTAACATAAAATAATTAACTATAAAACAAAAACTAAATAACTTAAATTTAAATTCTTATGAGAAATATACTTTTATTTTCATTTTTTTCACTTGCTTTTCTTATTGCATGTGATGACGATGCAAATACCTATGATGTTAGGGAAGATGCATTGATTAACTATAAAGCTGACATTAACGGAGAATGGAGCTTGTTTAGTATAGAAAGGAATGGAACTAGTCTAAGCGGTAGCTATGATGCTGCTATGACCCTAACCATTTCTGATGGCGCTTTTTCATTGAGTTCAACTAGTCTACCTTTTCCAACTCTTACAACAACTGTTGCTGATTTTAATTCCGGAAGTTGGTCATTTGACGATGAATATAAGCCTACAAGCATTCAGTTTTCAAATGGAACAGATGTTGTACCTGCTGCACTATCTTTTCCATTATATGGAATGAATAATACATCCTTAGGACTTGAATTTAGTCTTGGATGTGGAGAAACAACATATAAGTACCACTTTAAAAAATAATACACAATTATGAAAAATATTAATTACAAAAAAATATTAACTGGACTTATAGTTCTTCCATTAATATTCATATTTGTTACATCTTGTTTTGATATTACTGGTGTTACACAACCTGCTTCAGCTAAAGTTGGTGATACTGTAACAATAACTGTTGATGTTAACTTATCTACTGAAAATCAAAATAATCAGAACTATAAATTTTTATGGTTTGGTATGCTAGTTCCAAAGAGTTGGGACGTAGCTAATAATGCAACTGTTAGATTTGATTCACCACTTAAAATCTCTACTGATAGACCTGGTTCTGGGCCAATGAGTGCTGATACCGAAGATATAACCTTCTGGGGAAATAAATCTAAAGGATTAGACGGTGAAAATTCTGGTAACTCATATACAACTGATATGAATAATATATTACCAATTGGAGAAAATTATGGTGAAGTTGAATGGGTAGCATTTAGATCTGATAAACCTGTTGATGTCGGAAGTGACCCAGACGCTAAATCTCCAGCAGGTATAGATGGAACAATAACCGTTACTTTAAAAATTGGTTCTGGTCATAGTGGTGTTCAACTTGGATATTGGGTTGGTAGTCATCAAAATGGATTTAAACAAGAAGATGCCTGGGGTCAATCTATTCAAGATGCTGAGTCTAGACATTGGGATACTTTTTATAAAAGTATGACTATTACCGGAGCTGGATCGGAAGCAACTGATTTAACAGGTCCTGCGCCAACATTTACAGCTACTGTAGCTCCTGAATCTTATATGTTTGACGATATCCTAACAATAAATTTTGATGCTAAAGAAGGAAAGGATGGCGCTAACACTGCATTGTTTGATGCAAACGAAGTTCATATGAACCCTAAAGTTATGTTAGCAGATGGAACTGTAATTGCAGGAAATCCAGTACCAATGACACTAAGTGGAAGTAACATATGGTCAGCAACAATGTGGCCTCCAGGATACTTTAGTGTTCCAGATGGAAATATTATTACAGAATTACATGTCAATTTTTCTAGTCCCGACGGTTCAGTTGTGGTTAAAAATCCAGGATATGATTCTGATATTATATTCATAACAAAATGCGAATAGTTTCAAATTAAGTTTAAGTTAAATTGGGAGAATTAGTTTATCTATTTCTCCCTTTTTTTTAAATACATTTATTATGCGTCTAATTATAATTGTAATATTTTTTTGTTACAACTCTATTGCTCAAAATACTTTTACTAATCCAATAATCCCAGGGGGTTATCCAGATCCTTCAATAGTTAGGGTTGGTGAAGACTTTTATATTGTTAATTCATCATTTGAATATTTTCCTGGTCTTCCAATTCATCACAGTAAAGATTTAGTTAATTGGAAACTTATTGGAAATGGTTTACATCGTCCAAGTCAAGCATCAGGTGATGTAAATTTAGTTACTGTTCAGGAAAATGGTGGAATACATGCCCCAACAATTCGTTACAATGATGGCACTTTCTATATTATTACAACTAATTTGCATAATAAACTTCCTAATGCTAATTTTATTATTACAGCAAAAGATCCAAAAGGACCATGGTCAGATCCCCATGTAATAGAAAATGCGCCTGGAATTGATCCTGACTTGTTTTTTGATGATAATGGTAAAGTGTATTTTGTTGGTACGCATCAACCAGGAGACATGAACAGAAGCGGGATAGGTGCAATTTGGGTTCAGGAATTAGATCTTGATAATTGGAAATTAGTAGGTGATCGTTATTCTATTTGGGAAGGCGCTTGTGATAAACAACATACAGAAGGTCCTCATATTTATAAAAAAGATGGTATTTACTATCTTTTGGTTGCTGAAGGAGGAACAGGTCATAACCATGCAGTAATGATGGCATACAGTAATGATGTTTTCGGTCCTTACCTTACATCCCTAAGAAATCCTGTCCTTACATCTAGACATTTATCAAAATATAATTGGGTGCATAGCACAGGCCATGCAGATTTAGTTGAGTTAGAAGATGGTAGATGGTTTATGGTTGCACTTGGTAAAAGAAATGATCGTGATGGTCATTCAAATATGGGTAGAGAAACCCATCTGGTTCCAATAATTTGGGAAGAGCAAATTACTCATTGGGAACAAGTTAGCCCTACCAAATGGGAACCACGGTATGTAAAATTTCCAGTCGCCGCTCCTGTTACAGGAAAAGTAGAACGTATAAATAAACTACCATTCAGTGATAAATTCCAGTTTTATAATGATGGATTTTATGAAAACTTTGATAATGATAAATTATCACCTGATTGGATTTTTAGAAGAGTCCCTTTACCTAATTCATATTCACTTAGTTCAAATAAAGGATATCTAAGATTATTTTTAAAACCTCAGTTTTTATCTAGCGGAGAAAGATATAATGTATTAGGATTTACTCAAAAGGAAAGTGACTTTGAGTTCGAGGCGAAAATGAAATTTAAACCAAAAAAACATTTAGAAGAAGCTGGTATTAGTGTTTATCAAAAAGATTTAAATTATGTGAGTTTAACTGTTCAAAAAATTGGAAAACAAGATTATATTAAGTTATCAGTAAGTGAAAAGAGAGATAGTAATCCTAGCTTATCTAGTTCTAATATAGAAGGATCTAATGTTGAAGCATTTAAATCTAAAGTTCTTAATAATTACGAAGGAGTAATTCATCTAAAGATATTATCTAAAAATGGAATTTACTCTTATCATTTTTCAACCAATGAGGGGGATAGTTATGAAAAATTAGGAGAAACACCTGATAATATTTTATTAGGTATGATGTATACAGGTGCTAATATGGGGGTTTATGCTACTTCAAATGGCAGTAAAACAAATTCATATGCTGATTTTGATTGGGTATCTTATAAAGGTTTTGTAAGAAATTAAATTATGATCTCAAATAGGTGGATATATGTAATATTTTTTTTATCAATAATTTTTGCATGTAATACTACATTGCAAGAGGATAAACCACCTAATGTAATTCTCATAATTTCTGATCAATGGTCAACTAGAGTTTCAGATGGTTCAGGAAATTATAATAATGGAATATTAACCCCTTCTATTGATAATTTAGCATCAAGTGGTATAAGATTTACTCAATCTTATTCAACTTATCCATTATGTACACCTGCAAGAGCTAGCTTATTTACAGGTTTATATTCACATAATAATGATGTAGGTTTCAATCTGCGCAGGGACTCAATTCTTGATCAAGCAAGTATTTATCCTACAATTGGAAAATCTTTTAAACAAGCTGGTTATAATATAGCTTATTTTGGTAAAGAGCATGCTGGTGGCTATGGATATGCCAGTGCTACAGAATTCGGTTCTATGGTTCACTCAGATGGTGGTATGTTAGCTGAAGGTTCTGCTTATGATCCAATTTTTACTCAAGATGCAATTGATTATGTAAATAATTCTGTTGATGATAAGCCTTTCTTTATGACATTGTCATTAATTAATCCACATGATATTTGTAGAGTTTTAGGTGGAAAAGTTGCTGGAGCAACTTTTACTGATGCGATACATTTTGCTCGAAATGATGATGAACCATATCTTCGTTTTCAAGATCGCCCAAACCTTCCTGAAAATCATAATTCAACTTATGAGAAAGGAATGATTCTCCATAAGGATTTTATGTATTATGAAGTATTTGGTTTGAATGAAAATGAATGGAAACGTTTCATATCAACATATCAACTATTAATTGAAAATACAGATAGATTAATTGGTCAATTATTAGCTTCAGTTAAACAAAAAGGAATTGACGACAATACAATTATAGTGTTTACCACAGATCATGGTGAGATGGCTGGAAGTCATAAACTAATTGCAAAAACAACTTTTTATGAGGAGTCATCAAAAATTCCAATAATAATTAAATATCCTAAAATTATAAATCCTAAAACTGTAAATAAAAAATCTTTAGTAGGAACAATTGATATAATGCCTACTTTACTAGATCTGGCTGGAATTAATATTCCTGAAAATTTAGATGGTAAAAGTTTTAAAGATGAAATTATAGATCCAGAAATTGAAAGTAAGGATTTTAAGGTTTTATTCAGTCAAAATCAATTTGGTAGGATGGTAAGATTTGACAATTATAAATATGTTAGAAGTGTTGTATACGGAAAAAAATATGAAATATTATTTGATTTGATTTATGATCCATTGGAATCTGAAAATTTAATTAATAATCCAAATCATAGTTCTGCTTTACAGAAAGGAAGAAATCTTTTAGATGAATGGCTAACAAATCAAGGAACCAATTTAATTACACAAAGATAAAATTGATGAGAGGATTATTTGTTTTTTTTCTTTGGATATTTTCATTTGATTCTATTGCTCAAAATCCGTTTACATTAGAAAGAAGTATGCCAGAAAATGAAGGTGTTTCCTCTGAAACCATTTTAAAACTGATAAATAATTTTGAAGAGAGAGTAGATGCTGTTCATAGCTTAATGATATTAAAAAATGGTAAAGTCATTGTTGAAGGTTGGTGGGATCCCTATGATAATAATTCACCGCACGAGCTATGGTCTTTAAGTAAAAGTTTTACTTCTACTGCAATAGGCTTCGCTGTACAAGAAAAATTACTTTCAATACATGACTTAGTAATTTCATTTTTTCCAGAAAAAATTCCTAAAGAAGCTTCATGGCAACTTAATCAGTTAAGAATTGTTGATTTATTGACAATGTCGACAGGACATGTAAAAGAACCAAAAATATATAACAATCAATCAGATTGGGTTAGTAAGTTTTTAAACTCTGAATTTGAATTCATGCCTGGTACTCATTTTATGTACAATACTCCAGCAACTTATATGTTATCTGCAATTTTACAAAAGGTTACAGGAAAAAATTTAGTTGATTATTTAAATTCTAGGTTATTTAAACCTCTAGGTATACAAAAACCTGAATGGGAATTTGACCCAAGTGGAATAAACACTGGTGGTTGGGGATTACATTTAAAAACTGAAGATATAGCTAAGTTTGGTCAACTATACTTGAACAATGGAAAGTTGAACGGTCATGAAATCTTGGATGAAAATTGGATTAAAAAAGCAACCTCAAAGCAAGTTTCAAATGGAAGTAATCCAGAAAATGATTGGACTCAAGGGTATGGTTATCAATTTTGGAGATCAAGGTATAATTCTTATAGAGGAGATGGTGCTATGGGACAGTTTTGTTTGGTAATCCCTGAAAAAAATATGGTTATTGCAATTACATCAGGAACAAGTAATATGGGATTAGTGATGCAAATTATTTGGGATATTCTAATACCTAATGTAACAGATGATGCATTGGTTCAAAACACTAAAGCTCATGATTTACTAATTAAAAAACTTAAATCATTAACTCTTATTGAACAAAATAAGAAAACAAATTATGACGTTGTTAAAAAACTTACTAAAGAAAAATATTTAATTACTCAAAATGATCAAGGTATTAAATCTATAAGTTTCGATTTTAATGATGGCAATAACTCAATTATTTTTGAAACTAAAAATGAAAATGAAAAAATTTCTTTTGATTTTAAAAAATTTAAAAAAACACAAATAAGTAGTCATCTTCCATTCACAAATATAAGTAGATCACAAATTTTGCCTAAATCATCACTTAGGTATAAAAAAAATCAAAAAATTGCTTCAACAGGAAAATGGCTTAATAACAATGAGCTAGAAGTAGAAGTATATTTATACGAGACACCAATAAAAATGACTTATAATTTTGATTTTTCTGAAAACCGTTTAATTCTTAAATCAACTGTAAAGAATTATTTGGGAGTTAATAATGAACCTCAATATTTAAAATCCATCAGATATGATTAAAAAATATTTAATTTTTTTTATATCAAGTTTATTATACAGTCAAGATCTTCCTGATGCTAAATGGAAAGATATCAATTATGGAGGAAATGAAAATATTTACAACAATATGGACATTTACTTACCTAATTTAAACAAAACTAAATATCCTCTTATTATTACTATTTATGGAAGTGCATGGAAATCAAATAAAGGAAAGTCTTCAAATTATATAAAGAAAAATTTAATTAAACCCTTACTTAGCTCTGGTTTTGCTGTAGCTTCAATCAATCATCGTTCAAGCTCAGACGCAATTTTTCCTGCTCAAATTCATGATGTAAAAGCAGCAGTTAGGTTTTTAAGAGGTAATTCATCAAAATATAATATAAATGATGATTTTATTGGTATTACTGGTTCATCATCTGGCGGTCATTTAGCTGCTTTAGCTGGTACAAGTTCAAATATTGATGATCTGGAAGGTGATATTGGTAATTTTTTAAATTTTGATAGTCACGTTGATGCTGTTGTAAACTGGTATGGACCGACAGATTTCTTAATAATGGATGATTGTGGATCAAAATTAGTTCACAATAATCCAAATTCTCCTGAATCATTACTTATTGGGAAACCCATACAAGAATATCCTGAGGAAGTAATGAATGCAAATCCTATCAAATATATTAATAAAAAAAGCGCTTCTTTTTTGATAATTCATGGTATTATGGACTTAACAGTTCCTCATTGTCAAAGTCAAGTTTTACACGATGCTTTAAAAAGTAAAAATATAGATACGAGTTTAGTTTTAGTGAAAGATGGAAAGCATGGACCAAATGTATTTACTAATAAATATATTAACATGATGACTAACTTTTTTATTAATCAATTAAGCCAGAAATTTTGAAGAATTTTATTTTCATAATATTCTTTCTTTTAAATTCTTGTGATACAGAAAAAGTAGTTGATATTGAATTAAACAACTTATTTCAAGATAATATGGTTATTCAACACAATAGTGTCACACCAATTTGGGGTACAACAAAACCCAATCGGCAAATAAAAATTGAAATTAGTTGGGGTGATAAATATGAAACTATTTCGGATTCAATTGGAAATTGGAGAATAGATATTAATACACCGCAAGCCGATAATATTTCTCACAATATAGAAATAAACACTTCTAATGATAAAATAACATTAAACAATATATTATTAGGAGAAGTGTGGTTGGCATCTGGACAATCAAATATGCAATGGAGAATGAAACAAGCTGAAAATAAAGATGATTTATCAAGTACTAGTTTTGATAATAAGGAAATTAGAATGATAAATGTTAATAGAAGTTTATCATTAAAACCATTATCAAATTTTAGTGGTAAGTGGAAAGTTTGTAACCCAACAACTATTTCAGATTTCTCAGCTGTAGGGTATTTTTTTGCTAAAAAATTACATGATGAATTAAAAATCCCAATTGGTATAATTAATTCTAGTGTAGGAGCAACACCAGCTGAAGCATGGTCAAATGTCAAAAATTTAGAGAAAGTATCTGGATTTGAAAATTTAAGAGAAAGATTAGAGATAAGTATAGATCCTTTAAATGAATATAATAAATGGCTTAAAGAGCATAATTATATTAATAGAAATGAATTTATAAATAATAATGATTTTAAGTATGTTAATGAAAAAAACAGATTATTTTCTCAATTAACTTTTGATGATAGTAATTGGGTTGATAGAACTATTGAAGAAATAAATACAATATTTAAAAAAAAGAAAGTTGATCTAAACCAATATTCTCCCTTTTATAATAGAAATGATGATTTTGATGGAATAGTTTGGATTAGAAAAGATTTTGAGCTTACAGAAAAAAATGATCAATCATCCTATATTGATATTGGAGATTTTGAGGATATCGGTGATTTTTATTCAATATTTATAAATGACGAACTAGTAGGTAGAAAAATTAATTGGTCTAAAAAATCAACAAAATATAAAATTAGAGATGGATTATTAAAAAATGGTTTAAATAATCTTTCAATCAGAATAATTGATTTTTATGGAAATGGAGGTTTGATTAATGATAAAAAAATAGGATTATATTCAAATAAAAAAAAAATTAAATCATTTGATGGACTTTGGAAATCTAAATTTGTTGGTTGGCTAACAAATGAAAATTTGTATGTTTTAAAAGATGGATTTAATGATGTGCTTTTTCCTTCTCCACTCAGAATATCAAAAAATCAAAGCTCTCATACAGTACTAAATAACTCTATGATTCATCCATTGGGTGACTTCATGATTAAAGGTGTAATATGGTATCAAGGTGAAGGAAATAGAACAAGAGCACACAAATATAAAGATGTTTTTTCTTCAGTAATTGATAGTTTTAGAGAGCAATGGAAAAATAAAAATCTTCCATTTTACTATGTTCAATTAGCACCATTTGCTGATATTGCTTACAAAAGAAGATTCAAATCTGAACTCGTTGCTGAACTTCGTGAGGCACAAAGGCTGACACTGAAAAAAAATCATGTTGGAATGGCTATTATAATGGATGTAGGTGATAGTCTTGATATTCATCCACTACCCAAAAAACCAGTTGGAGATAGATTAGCCCTATTAGCTCTAGCTAATGATTATGGTTATGACAATCTAGTTTTTTCAGGGCCTCTTTATGAAGATGTTTCATTTAAAAATAATAGTGCTTTGATCAGTTTTAAAAACGCTGAGAGTGGTCTTTTTCTAAAAAATAATAATTTAAGTCAATTTGAATTAGCTGGTTCAGATAAAAAATTTTTCAGTGCAGATGCGAAAATTTTAGATAAAAAAGTTTTAGTAAAATCAAATGATGTGATTAATCCTAAGTATGTAAGATACGGATGGAAAAGCTTCTTATACCCTAATTTATTTAATAAAGATGGATTACCCGCATCTTCATTTACTTCATTAGAAAATCCATTTTCAAGATGATAAAATACTTTTCATTCTTAAACTTAATATTCATTGCTTTTTTAATTTTTGCTTGTAAAAACATTGTTAAATCTGAATATCCTCAAGCTGACTGGTCAGATGTTGATTATTCAGGAAATAATCATATTTCACAAAAAATGGATATATATCTTCCAAAAAATAACAAAGAAAAACATCCTGCAGTTATAGTTATATATGGAAGCGGTTGGAGCTCTAATAATAAAAAATTAAGTAATTATCAAAAAGATGTTTTTGTAAAGCCCTTAACAAAAAAAGGTTTTGCAACAATATCAATAAACCATAGATCATCTAATTTGGATTCTGTTTATCCAGCTCAAATTCATGATGTAAAAGCAGTAATCAGATTTTTAAGAGCTAAACATAAAGATTATAATTTGGATATATCATTCATTGGAATTGCAGGTTATTCTTCTGGTGGACACTTAGCAGCATTAGCAGGAACATCATCTAATATTCCCTCATTAGAAGGTGATGTTGGGAATTATTTAGAATACGATTCAAATGTTCATGCTGTTGTAGATTTTTATGGACCTACCGATTTATCAGTTTTCTATGATTGTCCAATAACAAAAGACAGAAATTTAACTTCAGAACAAAAAAAGAGAGTTTTTGGTGATGTTGACAATATCTCTCATATTTTTGATTTAGCTAACCCAATTAAGTATATAAGTAAAGAAACTCCACCTTTCTTAATTTTTCATGGTGAAATGGACAGAACAGTACCTGTGTGCCAAAGTCAATTACTTCACAATGCTCTAAAAAAAAATAATATAAACAGCCAACTTATCTTAAAACCTGATGGGGATCATTGTGGGAATACATTAATGTTTCATCATTCAAAGAAAATGGCTGAATTTTTTTATAATCAATATAATAATCAGTTATGAACAAAATACTAAAATTAAATGTATTGATATTTTTAATCCTCACGATTGTTGGATGTAAAAATAAATTTGAGAATGAACCCTTAAATATTCTTTGGCTAGTTGCTGAAGATCTTAGTCCAGATTTTTTAAGTGTTTATGGAGACTCAACTGTTAATACTCCAAACTTAGATAAATTAGCCACTGAAGGCATCGTTTATGATTATGCATTTTCTACCTCTGGTGTATGCGCACCTAGTAGAGCGACTTTAGCCACTGGTGTTTATGCAAATTCCTTTGGAGCTCAAAATATGAGAACAATGTGGGCAGAACCTAATGCGAGAAGAAGTGGTTTAATTGATTATGAGGCAGTACCACCTCCTCAGGTTAAAATGCTTAGTGATATAATGCGAGAAAACGGCTATTATGCAACAAATAATTCAAAGACTGACTATCAGTTTGAAATGTCTGTTATGGCTTGGGATGAATCAAGTAACGATGCTCATTGGAAAAATAGGTCAACTCAAAATGACCCTTTTTTTTCAATTTTTAATTTTGGTGCAACCCATGAGGGTAATTTTTTTTCAAACTGGGATGATGAAGAATTTTTAGTGTCAGAAAATAAAGAGATTAATATTCCTCCTTATCTTCCACAAAATAATGTTGGAGAACGGGATTTAAAAAAAGTTTATTCAAGGATAGTAAAATTAGATGAATGGATTGGAGAAAAAATTAAAGAACTAGAGGAAGAAGATTTATTAGACAAAACAATAGTTTTTTTCTATTCAGACCACGGAGGACCTTTACCTAGACAAAAACGACTTTTATACGATTCAGGATTAAAAGTTCCACTTATTATTCGTTTTCCGGATGGTCAAAGGGCTGGAAAAAGAGATAAACGACTAGTGAGTTTCGTCGATTTTCCACTAACTGTTTTGTCATTAGCAGGAATTGAACCCCCATCATTTATGCAAGGGCAAGCATTTGAAGGTAAGTTCAAATCTAAAACAGTAAGGAAATATATTCATGGTCATGCAGACAGATTTGATGAAAGTGTTGATATGATTAGAGCGGTTCGTTCCAAAAAATATAAATATTTCAAAAATTTTCATCCTGAAAAACCATATTATCTCCCTTTGGCTTTTCGTGAAAGATTACCTTCAATGCAAGAACTTTTAAGAATGAGAGATGCAGGTGAGCTTGATGAAAATCAATCTCTTTGGTTTAGAAAAACGAAACCTGAGGAAGAACTTTTCGACACTGAAAATGACCCTCATGAACTTAACAATATTGCAAATGACCCCCAATATGCAGAGATCTTATTGGAAATGAGGCAAGAGTGTGTTGATTGGATGAATAGCATTGATGATAAAGGTCTAATAAAAGAAAAAGAATTAATTGAATTATTTTATCCCAGTCGAAAAGCAAGACAAACAGAATCACCAATAATTGATATTACAACAAATAACGTTTCTCTGGATGAGGTGACAGAAGGGTCAAGATTAGGTTATAGATACTCAAGTGAAAAACTTCCCAGCAAAGGCTGGAATCATTATACCAATCCAATTGATTTAAAACCCAATGACACTTTAGAGATAATTGCACACAGAATTGGTTATAAGTCTGTTATTAATAAAATTTTTAATGGTAAAATAGTAAATGTCGAATATCCACTTTCAAGAATTGAAATTCAAGATATTAGGTACTCTGCAAATAGACCTAAACTTCCACCAATAAAATAAAATATGTGTAAAAAAATATTATTTACTCTTACTTTATTTATTGTTGGATGCAGGTTTAATACAAATTCAGATTTGTCTTTAAATAAACTATTTTCAAATCACATGGTGTTGCAACAGGACACTATGGCTAATTTTTGGGGAAAGGCAAGGGAAGGATCAGAAATTATTGTGAGTACAAGCTGGGGTGAAAAAAAATCAACATTTGCCGATAAGTATGGTAATTGGATTACTCCTGTCCAAACTCCGAAATTTGATAATAAATCACATAACGTTACTATAAGATCATCTGATAAATCAATTCAATTAAAAGATGTTGTTTTTGGTGAAGTTTGGTTAGCTTCCGGGCAATCTAATATGGAAATGCCAATGAAGGGTTTTAAATATGGTAGAGTTCATGAATTAATAGAGGGATCAAATCAAGAAATTTCAAATGCAAATTTCCCTAATATTAGGATGTTTACTGTGGAAAGAATAATTTCTTACAGTCCAGTTGATAATGTTCAAGGTCAGTGGGTTGTTTGTACTCCAAAATCAGTTGGCGATTTCTCTGCAGTTGCTTATTTTTTCGGAAAGAAAATTCACCAAGAATTAAATGTTCCAGTTGGACTTATTCATTCAAGCTGGGGTGGATCTCCTGCTGAAAGCTGGGTAAGAACTGATTTTATAGAAAAAATAAAAGGTTTTGAAAACACTTCAGAAAGATTACAGATAGCTATGGATCCTAATACTGATTACAATCGTTGGGTAGCCAACCATTCATTTGTTAAAAGGAATGATTTGATTGGTGTTGATGAATTTAAATGGGTTGAAGAAAAAAACAAAGGTTTTATAGAGAATAATTTCAATGATGATTCTTGGATTGAAACAAACACTCAAGGTGTTATCAAAGCATTTGAAAAAGATGATTTCAATGGAATAGGTTGGATAAGACAACAGCTAACTATTGATGAAATCACTGAGTCAGAGTTGGTTTTTGATATTGGTGAAACCAATGATTTATACACAATATTCATAAACGGTAAAATGATTGGCAGAAAAGAAAATTGGGGAGTTGCTTCCACAAAATATAAATTTAAAAGCGACATACTAAAAAAAGGGGAGAATTCAATTAGCATAAGATTGATTGACGTGTGGGGAAAAGGAGGCCTTGATCCTGATCCAAGCAGGGGTATTTATTTTGAAAATAAAAAAATAATTTCCTTGAATGATTCATGGAAATTAAATATGATTTGTTATCAAACTGCTGGTGATTTCTATATTTTGAAAACAATTGGAGAGAAAATTGCTATTCCTTCACCAGATCGAATGCCTCATCAATCAAATTCACCAACAACACTTTACAACGGAATGATAGCACCAGTATCAAAATACAATCTAAAAGGTTTTATTTGGTATCAAGGGGAGTCCAACCAACGTCGGGCTGAAGAGTACAAAACTTTATTTCCAGCAGTAATTGATAGCTGGAGAACCCAATGGGCAAATGAGAATTTATCATTCTATTATGCACAAATTGCTCCTTTTGGTGGATATGACAATAGGAATGAAAGCTCAGATAGGATTACCTCAGCTGAGCTTAGAGAGAGCCAAATGTTGACAATGAATAAATCAAATGTTGGCATGGCAATTACAACAGATTTGGGAGACCCAAAATCTATTCATCCTCCGAAGAAAAAAGAGGTTGGCGATCGCTTAGCTCTTTGGGCTCTAAATAAAGATTATAATTTTAAAGACTTAGTACATTCAGGACCAATTTATAAATCAGTTGATTTTAAGAAAGGAAAAGCATTAGTTTCTTTTGATTATGCTGATTCAGGGTTATATTGCCCAGATGATAAAATTGAACATTTTGAAATAGCAGGAAGAGATAAAAAATATTATCCCGCTGAATCAAAGATAATTGGAAATAAGGTTATGGTATGGTCTTCTGAAGTTAAAAAACCTTACTCAGTAAGACTAGGATGGAAAAATTATTTTGAAATTAATTTATTTAACAAAGAAGGACTACCAGCTTCATCTTTCAGATCAAAAGAATAATTATTAATTTAATAGTATGAAACTTAAGCTAAAATATAAATCAATAATCAAAACTTTTATAATCTCTTTTTTTATAGTTTCTTGTTCACAAAAAAATGACACAAGACCGAATATTGTTTTATTATTGGCTGACGATCTTGGTTACAATGAACTTGGTTCATATGGACAAAAGATTATAAAAACTCCACATATCGATTCATTGGCTAAGAAAAGCATGATGTTTACTGATTTTTATGCAGGTAGCCCAGTATGTTCTCCATCTAGAGCAGTTTTATTGACAGGAAAAAGCTCAAGTCATGTTTCAATTAGAGGTAATGCTGCATTTATAAGAGATAGTGTATGGAGACAAATAGCTCTCGATAAAAATGAGTATACACTTGGAGAAATGTTCAAAGAAGCCGGCTATCAATCAGCTTTTGTAGGTAAATGGCACTTAGATACCGCTGATCAACCAGAAACATGGGCATTTTCACATGGTTTTGATTTTGCAGCTCAAGAGCAATGGGGCGGTTCAACGGATAAGTATAAAAATCCAGGTTTATGGCTCAATGGTAATGAAGAGCAACTTCCTTATAATTTCATTAAGCATGACTGTAAAGATGCATTTTACACTGATACTGCATTTAAGTTTTTGGAAGAAAAGTCTAATGAAAAGCCTTTTTTTCTTTTCATGTCTTACAGAGCCCCTCATTCTTTTGAAGGGCCAATCAGAGATACACTATGGTATTCAAAAGAGGATTGGCCTAAAGTTGAACAGGCACAAGCTGCAAAAATAACACTACAAGACCAGCAAGTTGGAAGGTTATTAGAAAAACTTGAATCAATGAATGAACTGGATAATACAGTTATACTATATACTAGTGACAATGGAGCTCATTTTAATCATGACAATATCAATGGACATCAATTGGAATTTTTCGATAGCAATGGAAATTTAAGAGGTGGAAAGAGAGATTTATATGAGGGTGGATTACGAGTTCCGTTAATCGTATATTGGAAAAATAGAATAATTCCTGGATCTAAAACTAACCACATATCCGGATTTAGAGATATTATGACAACTTTTGCTGAAATAATAGGAATTGAAAAACCTTCACACAACAGAGGAATATCATTTCTACCAACATTACTTAATCAGAAACAAAAAAAACACGAGTTTTTGAACTGGGAATTTCAATTAAGTGGTTCATTTCAAGAACTGCATGATGGAGGTTTTAGACAATCAGTTAGACTAGGTGATTTTAAAGCTTTGAGAAATGGAATTAATTCTAAAACAGAAGTTTATAATTTAAAGGAAGATGAATCTGAAACTAACGATATTGCAAATCTTCATCCTAAAATCGTCAAAAAAGCTGAACAGATATTTTTAAGTGAAAGAAGTGATACTTTCGGTTTTCCTTATGGGGGAGTAGTTCAGGACTTTATTCCAGAAAATTAAGGCATTGTAGATGAAACTAACCACAGACAATCACCTAAGATTTACTTTGAGAAAATATAATTTAATTAAATTTTTTCTAGCTTCAGTTTTGATTATATCATTAGGATGTAGTAACATTTTTTATCAAGTTGAAGTTAAATCCCCAGATGGACAAAATAAATTTATATTACATCTAGATAAGGGGAAATTATATTATAAAGTTAATAGAAACAAAAAAAAAATAATATCGAAATCCCTTTTAGGAATTAAATTTAAAAATGGACAGTCTCTAATTGATGGTTTTAATTATGTGGATACAAAAAGTGACAATGTAGATCAAACATGGGAGCAGCCCTGGGGAGAACAAAAACTAATAAGAAATAACTACAATGAAGCTGTAGTGTCTTTTGAATCAACAAGTGAAACGAATAAACAAATTGATATAATAGTAAGAGCTTACAATGATGGAATTGCATTCAGATATCATGTCAAAAAAGTTGGTGAAACAAAAGAATTAACAATCTCTGATGAAATTACAGAATTTGATATTGCTGAGGACGCAAAATCATGGTGGATAAAAGCTTATGACCCAAAGAGATATGAACAACTATATACAGAATCATCAATTTCAGAAATCGATACCGTCCATACTCCTCTCACAATGAAATTTGATGATGGAACTCATCTTAGTATTCATGAAGCATCGCTTATGAACTACTCGTCCATGCAAATTGCTGGGAGCAATTCAACTAAGTTACATTGTGACTTGGCCCCATGGGCAAATGGAGACAAGGTTAGAACATCAGTACCATTTAAAACACCTTGGCGAACTATTAAAGTAACTGATTCTGCTCAGGATCTAGTATCTTCTTTTTTGAACTTAAACTGTAATCCACCTAATGAATTAAAAGATGTTTCTTGGATCAACCCCTCAAAATACATTGGAATATGGTGGGGTATGATCACAGGAAAATGGACCTGGGGTGAAGGTTTTAGGCATGGAGCTACAAATGAAAGAGGAAAAAAATATATAGATTTTGCTGCAAAGCATGGATTCGATGAGGTTCTTATTGAAGGGATTTCATCAGGGTTTACTGGATTATTTCCTGGGGACACCGTAACAACAAGTTACACGAAAACTACTCCTGACTTTGATCTAGTAGAAATTCAAAATTATGCTAAATCTAAAGGGGTTTCGTTACAAGCCTATCATGAAACAAGTGCAAGTACGTTAAATTACATGGCTCAAGCTGATGATGCATATACTATTATGAAAAAAATTGGAATGCAAAAGGCAAAAATAGGACATGTTGGGACAATGATGGATAAAGTAGAATATCATTACGGACAGCATGCTGTAAACTATTACAGAGAAGTTGTCAAGAAAGCTGCTAAATATAATGTTGCAGTTAATTTTCACGAGCCTGTAAAAGATACTGGAGAAAGACGTACTTATCCAAATATTTTAACTAGAGAAGGAGCTAGAGGAATGGAATACAATGCTTGGGGTAACGGAGGAAATCCAGTAAATCACACTTTAATACTTCCTTTTACCAGAATGTTAGAATCACCCATGGACTTCACTCCAGGAATTTTTGATTTATTGTATGAAAAATTAGACAATAATTCAATTGACGAGATACCGGTTAAGATAAGTTTTTTTGATAAGGGTAATGGTTTTACCAACGTGAGGTACAAAGGAGGAGAATCATTTTGGCAAACAAAACCCATGTCACTTGAATACAAAATTGAAAATAAAGACACTACTTACATTTGGACAATTTCGGAAATGATGAAGCCTGGTGTTTGGGATTGGGGTATTGCAGCACATGATATTGCTACAGATAATAACAACAGTTGGATTCTCGGGAAAATAAACATGAGTAACAGATCAGTTAAAATTTCTAAAAATGGAAAAATCTCTGGTGATATATCAATAACAATTCCTAATTTAGGTTTAGATAATAATGAAAAGTTTAGAGCTTCTAAAGAAGATTTAAATGAAATTGGCACCAATGTTTTTGGAAAAACACAAAGAGTAAACACCACATTAGCTAAACAACTTGCCTACTACCTGGTTTTGTACAGCCCGATGCAAATGGCATCAGACTTTATTGAAAATTATAAAAATCAACCTGCTTTGCAATTCATTAAAGATGTTCCAGTAGACTGGGAATTAACAAAAGTTGTTAATGCAGAAATAGGTGAATTCATAACCATAGCTAGAAAAGATAAAGACAGTAAAGACTGGTATTTAGGGTCCATAACAAATGATAAAGCCAGACGTTTTTTAATACCTACAAATTTTTTAGAGCCTAACAAAAAATACATAGCAACGATTTACAAAGACGGAGAAAATGCTAACTGGGAAACTAACCCCTATGATTTATCTATTGAACAAAGTCCTTTCTCCAATGATAGTGTTTTAGATTTAAAACTTGCACCAGGGGGAGGAACTGCAATAAGATTTAAGTATATTGAGTAATTATATATAACCAAACAAATGTCATTAAAAATGAAAAAATTATTATCTCTTTTTTTAATCATCACATTTTTTTCATGTGAAAACAATAAAAAATTAACAAAAAATGTAAATGCACAACCTCCTAACATTATCATAATATATACAGATGACCAAGGCTATGGAGACTTGAGTTCTTATGGATCTATGTCTATAAATACACCAAACATTGATGCATTAGCTAAAAATGGAGCCAAACTAACTAGTTTTTTAAATGCTTCTTCAACTTGTTCTCCCTCTAGAGCTGCTCTTCTAACTGGTTCATATCCTATTAGAACAGGAGTTACAAAGGTTTTATGGCCCAGAAGTGGTGGAATGTGGGGTGGTGGAAATAGTAAAACCTTAAAAGGTTTAAATCCAAATGAAATTACAATAGCTGAGGTTTTAAAAGATATTGGATACTCTACTGCAATGTCTGGAAAATGGCATTTGGGTGATGAACTTCCTTTTTTACCCACTCAACAAGGTTTTGATTCCTATTTTGGAATTCCCTATTCAAATGATATGAATGTTAAAAATCTTCCTGTATTATTAGATAATGAAATTATTGAAAAAGTTCCAGATCAATCTTTACTTACTCAGAGATATACAGATTTTGCTATTGATTTTATTAATGATTTAGATGATGACAAACCCTTCTTTATTTACTTAGCTCATACTATGCCCCACATACCAATTTATGCTTCAGAAGATTTTCAAGGAACATCTAAGGGAAGTGTCTATGGTGATGTCATAGAAGAAATAGATTTTAATGTTGGGCGATTAGTTAATTTACTTAAAGAAAAAGATATTTATGATAATACTATTTTTATATATACATCAGATAATGGACCATGGCTAAATTATGGTAATCATGCTGGAACATCAGGTGAGTTAAGAGGAGGAAAGTTTGATATTTTTGAAGGTGGTTATAGAGTTCCTTGTGTAATATCGTGGCCAAATGTAATAAAAAAAGGAATTGAAATTGATCAATTAATTTCAACAATTGATATTATGCCAACTATTTGTTCCATTACAGGAGCTGAACTGCCAAAAAATAAAATTGATGGAATAAACGTATTGGATGCATTAAAAAATACTAATATGGCCGATTTAGATGATAGATTCTTTTATTATCATAAAGGAGAAAAATTATATGGAGTAAGACAAGGAAAATGGAAATATCTGGCACCATCTACATATAATGAAATTCTTTTTCCAGGAGAGGATGGTAAGCACGGTGTTTCAACATGGGAAAAAGATTTCCCTGAAGCTCTATTTAACTTAGATACTGATATTAGAGAATTAAACAATAGATTAAGTGAATATCCAGAAATAGCATCAATTTTAAAAAATCAACTTTTAATATTTCAAGAAGAACTTGACAACGAATCAAGACCCATAGGAGAAATTGATAGAGAATAATTATGCTTTTTTCACCATCAATATTATGGGATCCAAATATTTTTTTATACGAAGGTGATTTTATTTCAGTTCGTTGGTATAGTGTATTGTTCATATTAGGATTTGTTATTGGTCGTTTCTTGGTAGTTGGTGCATACAAAAGAGAAAAAAGGTATGATACAACAGTTGATTTGCAGATGTTATATATGGTTTTTGGAATTTTGATTGGATCAAGATTAGGTCATGTTATCTTTTATGAACCTGAGATATTAAGTCGTGGTATACAAGAAATCTTCTTTTTTTGGAAAGGTGGCTTAGCAAGTCATGGTGCAGCTATTGGAATCCTATCAGGAATGGCATTATATTCATTCAAAATAGAGATTAAATCATTCAAAATTAATTTCATAGATAGGTTAAGACGCGGATATAATTATTTACAAGTTATGGACCGAATGATAATAGCTGTTGCGATAGGCTGCGCATTGATAAGGCTAGGTAATTTTGTAAATTCTGAAACTATTGGTTTACAAACTCAAAGCAATTATGGACTGCTATTTGTAAATCCTACTGAAGAAAGGATCATACAGCAACTACCATTTGTAAAGAAAGTTTCTTTTTATGAAACAGGAGACTTTTACAATGTTGGTCAGCCAGTATTAAATACTAAAATATTTTTTGATAATGAGGAATACAAAGAAGATAGAATCAAGGAAAGCGTAAAAAAAACATTGATTACTTTACATCCAGAAAAAGTATATGCAAATTCCAGTATAATAAACCCTTTTAAAGACCAAGTAAAATATATATTTAAAAGAAATAACTCTGATTTTTACATGGAATACGAAACTGTAGGTGTTTATCGACATCCAGCCCAACTATATGAGTCACTTATATATTTGATAATTGGAATTATTATGTTTATAGTTTTGTATAGATATAGAATAAATCTGCGCCATGGAAGCTTACTGGCATTCTTTTTTATTACTGCCTTTGGAGGAAGATTTTTTTTAGAATATTTTAAAGAAAATCAAGTAAAAAATGAATTATTAGAATTAAATAATTTATTTGGAATAAGTTTAAATTTAGGTCAATTACTCAGTATACCATTTGTTTTGGTTGGAATATATATGTTTTTTTACAAAAGGAGATCAAATTCTTTTTTTGTTCAATAATATTAATAGAGCCATTCGATCGTTTTTTTTGCTTGTTTTGACCAGGATTTTGATGAATGAGTTCCATCTTTTTCAATCCAGTACATATAATTTTTTTTAGAAAAATCTATTGATTTTAAATAACTGATAAACTTATCCACACCATACTGAAGATTTTTATCAAAATTATCTGTTCCATTTACTATCGCAAGCCTTAAGTTTTTAGGTGTTTTTGTTTTTATCAATTGAGAATAGTAATCTTGATCACGATAAATTATTCCTGGTGACAAACAAATTGCTTTTTTAAAAACTTTGTTAAATTCCCAACCAAGATATAATGAAACTAAGCCACCTGCAGATGAACCAATAGTTCCTATGTCATTTGATTTAATTCTATATTGTGATTTAAGTTCAGGAATTAACTCATCAATTAATGCTTTAGCATAATTTATAGCATTTCTAGTCGGTACGTATTCATATCCGCGATTTTTTGTATTACTCACTCCAACCATTATGATTGGTTTAATTTTATTTGAAGAAATTAAATCAGTAATACTCTCATCAAGATTCCAACCATTTTTAATGATTTCAGCTTTAGATTTATTTCTAGAGCCAAAACCTCCCCTCGAATAAAAAACAGCACCACCATCGTGAGCAATTAATAATGGATATTTTTTATTTTTTAGATTATAATCCTTAGGAATCCAAACGTAAACTTCTCTTTCATTATTTAGTATTTTTGAAAAAAAAGTGTGTTTTTTTACATTCCCAGTAATCTGCTCATTTTTAAAAACTATTCCCTTAGTTAAAATTATTTTTGTTTCATTTTGCGATCTAAGATTAGTTAAAAATAAAACTAGTATTAATGTTATTAAATACCTCATCATTTAATTTATTAAATTTAAATATATGAACATTATTAAATTAGTATTCAAATGATTTTAATTTATGATTAAATTTTTTAAAAAATCAATTCTAATATCATTACTATTTCTCTCTTGTAACAATAACAATAAACCAAATATCATTATAATTGTTGCTGATGACTTAGGTTATGGTGATTTATCAATTTTTGGTAATAAAAATATAAATACGCCAAATATTGATAAACTTGGTAATGAGGGTTTAGTACTTACAGATTTCCATTCAAATGGATCAGTGTGTAGCCCAACACGTGCAGCATTATTAACAGGAAAATATCAACAAAGGGTAGGTGTTGGAGGTGTTATAACTGCAAAAAATCATAGAGATAAAGGACTTTCAACCGATGAAATTACTTTTGCGAATATTGCTAAAAAATCAGGTTATAAAACTGGCATTTTTGGAAAATGGCATTTAGGATACGATCCAATGTTTAGCCCTGTAAATCAAGGTTTTGATGAATTCAGAGGATTTGTTTCTGGTAATGTTGATTATCACTCTCATATTGATCAGGAAGGTTATGAAGATTGGTGGGAAGATGATGAATTAAAAAAGGAGATTGGATACAGCACAGATTTAATAACAAAACATTCTATTGATTTTATAAAAAAAAATAAAGAAGAAAAATTCCTTCTTTACATTGCTCACGAATCACCACACTATCCATTCCAGGGTAGAAATTCAGAAAAAGTTAGAGAAATTGGGAAAGAGTTTATTTGGAGTTTACCTGAGAATAAAAATGAGATTTATAAAGAAATGATTGAAGTAATGGATGAAGGTGTAGGTATGGTCATTGATTTACTTTATGAATTAAATATTGATAAAAACACTATTATATTTTTCTTTTCAGATAATGGTGGGACTCGAAATGGAAACAATGGTCCCTTTAGAGGATATAAGGGGAGTTTATATGAAGGTGGACATAGAGTAGCCTCTATGGTTTGGTCACCATCTATAATAAAAAAGGGTATACAATCTGATGAGACATTTATGACAATTGATATTCTTCCAACTATTTCAGATTTTATTGGTGGAAATATAAATCATTCATTTGATGGTGTAAGTATGAAAAAGCATATAATGTTCAATCAAAAAATAAATGAAAGACTTCTTTTTTGGGAATATAATTCAAACTATGCAGTCAGAAAAAATAATTGGAAATTATTAAAACTAATTAAAAATAATAAAATTGAATTATATGATTTAAGTAATGATTTGCAAGAAAAAAACGATGTTTCAGCTTTACATCCTGATCTTGTTAAAGAACTATTAAATGATATAGAAAAATGGAAAAAGGATATTAAAAACACAAGTAATGAATAATTGTTTTTACAGATCAATTTTCTGTATAAAAAAATTAATGTTTATACATGTTTAAAGTTAAAATTCTCTCTTTCCAAACTCACTTTCAATAAATTTTGATTTATTTTTTCCATTTTTAAATATATAAGAAAAGTTTAGCATGATTATATCAACCTCATATATGTAGTTAGTTGTTGTGTAAAACTCATCTTTCCTCCATGTAGTTATTCTCTGCTCATTTGATTTTAAAAGCCCTAGATCAATATTTAGCCATTGTAATGCAATTTTAAGCCTGTTATTTAAAAATGTTTTTTCTAAAGTTAGATTTGGATTATAATATCTTGAGTCTTCTCCTTGTGCAGTAATCCTGTCAGAAATGTAGTTGAATGTAAACTGTAAGGAGGCATCATTCCAAAAACTGTAAGTAGAATTTAGGTTTAATGAATATATTATAGAATTAGTTTTAACAGGTCTATTATCAAAACTACCTTTTAAGTCATAATTGTAAATATTTCCTCCGATAAAACTTTTCCATTTTTTTGATTTATTTAGATCGGCACCTATTTCAATACCAATTGTTCTAGAATTACCAACATTTGAATAAATTCTATTCAATATACTGTCGTTATAAACTGTATTTACTCTGTTAACTACATTTTTGGTATTTCTTAAATATAACGATGAAAATATTTTGTTATTATTTTTTAGTTTTTTTTCAAATCCAATTTCAATTTGATCAATGAATTCAGGTTTTAGATTGGGATCACCTTGTTCTAAAGTTTCAGTATGTTCTCGCTCAGGAAATGGATTCATTTTGAAAGTAGTTGTTCTTTCAACTCTTTTGCTGTAAGCTAATTTGAGTTTTGTTACTTCATTTAAAATATATTGAACAGATGCAGATGGATATAGCTTGGTAAAATTATATTGTAAATTTTCATCAATTGTATTTGCTTTATCTTTTAATAATAGATTTCTTTTCATTGATTCAATTCTTAGCCCAGCAGAATAACTTAAATTTTCTTTTTGAGTAGAGAATTGTGAAAAAAATGAATGAATTTTCCTTTTTAGATTTACTTCGCTAGAAAATTCTGGAACTAAATAAAAGGGATCATTAAAGTTATAACGTCTTTGATATACAAAATCTCCGGTGTGGTCCAGATCTCTATATTGATATCCAATATCTAATTTAGTGTTTTTATTCAAATCAAAACTGTAATCAAGCTGAGTACGCAGTCCGTACAATGGGTTGTCATTTGTGTTGTATTCGTCTTGAAATAGAATTGAATTATCTGGATGACCAAGATTTTGATTTATTGTTGGTCCACCTAGCAAGGTGTATTCATACAATAATGAAAAATTTAAGATAGATTTATTTTTTAAAGTATGAGAATAGTTGAGATTACCTAATATAAAATCACCTTTCCTTTCTCTTAAATTATGATTAAAGTATGAAATGTATTGCGTTTTATTATTGGTTCCAACGGGACTAATTCTATAATTATCATAATAGACAATATCAGCTAGTCTTTTTTTTGAACGCTTTCCTGCAAAAAAACCAACTGAAATATTATCGAATAAGCTAGGTGAATATTCAACAGTAAAACGACCATTAAAATTTATTTCATCAAAACTTCTTTCTCCTGATGATGGAAAATTATTAAAAACATTATCTATGATCGTGAATACTTCACCTTCTCGTCTCCCTCCAAGATCGTTTCTTAAAATACTTCCACCTAAAGATATGTTCCAATTATCATTTGTTATGTTATATGTTAGATCAGACCCAAATCTGTTATGAACTATATCATTTCCATATTTTTCAACTGAGGGAAACCCAGATTTGAGATTAATTTGACCATATGCACCTTGGATAGCCCCCTTTTTTGTTAATATATTAATTAAACCAGCCTTGCCATCTGGATCAAATTTTGCCGATGGAGCTGTAATAAACTCGATTGATTCAACAGCGTTGGACGGAAGTTGATCTAAAATTGTACTCATTGCGCCTTGAATAGGGGTCCCATTTAGTAAGATTGAAAAACCTGTACTTCCTCTGACACTGATTTCACCCAAAGAGTTTATATTAACGGAAGGTAGCTGTCTAATGACATCTTTAACAGTACTTCCACGAGCACTTTTGAACATTTCTGATTTATATATTTGTCTGTCAATTTTATTAATAATTGTTGATCTTTGAGTAGAAACAACAACCTCATCTAAGTTGTTTCCAATTTCTAACCTAATATTCCCAAGATCTATTTGAATATTATCCAATATTTTGATTTCACTTATTTTTTTTGTTTTATATCCTAAAAAAGAAGCAGTAATGTAATAATAACCATCTTTTATGTTATTAAACTTAAAATCACCATCAATATTAGTTATAACACCATCAATCTGATTGTCAGAATTCTGTTCAAATAAAACAACTGTTGCATATTCTAATTTATTATCTAAATCATCAGAAACATTGCCTATTATTTGAGAATTAATTGTGAGGATACAGAAAAAAATAAAAATTAAGTTAAAGGAGCTTTTCACTATTTAAAAATTAATAAAGGGTTCCATTCTTCTTTTGATGGAAAGTTTAGGTCGTTTTTTTGAATATTTCCAACAGTAGTTCTTCCATTTGTGATAGCTTTTTTAAACAGATCAATCAAATTGCTTTCAATTTCTGGAAAATTTCCATAAAGATTTTTGGTTTCTCCAGGGTCTGTTTTTAGGTTATACAGTTGAAATTTAGGTAAGCCCTCACCATCTTTAGACCAAGGCCTAGGATAGCTCCATCCTCCAGAATCATTTGTGAAAATAAATTTGAAATCACCTTTTCTTATAGCAAAACTACCATTAATGGAATGATGAATAGTAAATTTCCTTCGGTAGTTCACTTCTGATTCCTTTGAAAATAAAGGTAACATTGAAAAACTATCTACACCCTCATCATCATCTAACTCTACATTAAGAATATCTGCTATAGTTCCCATAAAATCTGTAGTACATATTGTTTTTTCAGAAACAGAACCAGGGATGATTTTTTTCGGCCATTTAATAATAAAAGGAACTCTGTGAGCACCTTCAAAAATACCAGCTTTAAATCCTCTATATGGACCACTTGGATAATGATCTTTTTCAGCTAGTAATTTAAAATTAGCTTTTGGTGAGCATCCATTATCACTAGTGAAGACTATCATTGTATTTTCAGAAATATTAAGCTCTTCGATAAGGTCATTAAGTTCACCCACGTGGTGATCAATTTGCATCACAAAATCTGCATATTCATTTAATCCACTTTTTCCT
>NTKN01000010.1 GCA_002457715.1 Cryomorphaceae bacterium MED-G14 | reverse complement strand
ATTTATAACTATCTTAATGTTTAAAGACTTTAAGGTAATTGTAACGGTTTTGTTGTTTATTTTTTCAACAACTCCGCTTTTGTAAATCATAGGTCCAGATATAATCTTTACTTTTTCACCAATATTACAACTAAAAAAACCATCATCATCAACAGTGCCATTAAGATAGTTTTTCAAAACAGAAATTTCATTTTCAGTTATTACTGCTGGCATCCCAGCAGTATCCCTAACCATACTTTTTGTATATGGATTAAGGTTTATCAAATTATAGTCAAGTTTGTCTAGTTTAAAAAAAGCGTAACCAGGCATAGCGGGCACGTGAATTTTTTTTATCCTATCAGACCAAGCTCTTTTAGTTTTAAAAAAAGGAACATAGGATTCAATATCAAACGAAGAGAAAAAGTCTCTAGCCTTAAACTCGTTTTTGGCTTTAGTTTTAATTGCAAACCATTTCATATGCTTTGCTAATATATAAATAATATTCAAATCAATAGTTCGTTTTTTTGTATCCTATTTTTAAATATTTGATATTCAAGAATTTATAATTAAAAAATTAAAAATTAAAACTATTTTAAAGATTAATAAAATTTTAATTATCGAAGCTTTTTTATTTCTATAAATTGATTCAAAACATTATAAATAATTTAATTTTACAAAATGAATATCTTGATTATAGGTTCTGGCGCACGAGAACACGTTTTTTTTCATAAACTTCTTGAATCCAAGACAAATGTCTCTCTTTTTTCAATTAATCCAAATGCTGCTATTTCTTCAATTTCTAAAGCTCTACATTTTGATTTTAATTTTCAAAACCTTAAACAAGCCATTATTGATAATTCTATTAATCTTGTTCTTGTTGGGCCTGAAATTCCATTAATTGAAGGTGTTTATGATTTCATCAAGTCTAACAATGAAATTTGTAATACAATTGTTATTGGACCTTCTAAAAATGGTGCAATGCTTGAGGGTAGTAAGGATTTTGCAAAGGAGTTTATGTCAAAATACAATATACCTACCGCACAATCAAAATCATTCACTAAAGAATCCCTTTCAGAAGGAATTAATTATTTGAAAAATAAGAAAGGACCATATGTCCTCAAAGCTGATGGCCCTGCAGCAGGAAAAGGAGTTGTCATCGTTGATAAACTTGATGATGCTAAAATTGTTTTAGAAGATATGCTTGTTAATAATAGTTTTGGTAAATCCTCAGAAACTGTTGTAATTGAAGAGTTTCTCTCAGGGATTGAGATGTCATGCTTTGTTCTATTCGATGGTAAAAACTATTTAACTCTTCCCTATGCTAAAGATTACAAAAGGATTGGTGAGGGAGATGTTGGGCTTAATACAGGTGGTATGGGATCAATATCGCCCGTATCATTTATGGATGAGGAAATGTATAACAAAATTGACGAAAGAATTATTAAGCCAACTGTAGCTGGCTTAATCAATGAAGGAATTGAATATAAAGGGTTTATTTTTATAGGGCTTATCAATGTAAATGGCAACCCTTACGTAATTGAGTATAATGTTAGAATGGGTGATCCTGAGACTCAAGTTGTTCTGCCAAGAATAAAAAACGATTTTTTACAAATACTGCTTGCAATTGAAAACCAAAATCTTGATCAAGTCGAATTAGAAATAGACCCTAAGCATTACACAAATGTCGTTTTAGCATCCAAAGGATATCCAGAATCTTATAATAAAGGTTTTATAATTACTGGCTTGGAAAAAATTAATAGGTCTATTATTTTTCACGCAGGAACGTTGTTAAAAGACAATACCGTTTTAACCAATGGAGGGAGAGTTATTTCTATGGTTTCTTCAGCAGATAATTTCAGAAAGGCTCTTAAAAAGAGCTATGAATCAATCGACTTAATTGATTTTGAAGGAAAAACCTGTAGAAAAGATATTGGGTTTGATTTATAAAAAAGAATGTGCTGTAACTTCAGTTTCTTTACCCTCCCTTTTGTCATATTTTACAAGTTCTAAAGTCCAGTAAACTAATGCTGCTGAAATAACAAAAATAAAACTAAAGTTTATAGCGTTCTGAAAAATCCAGCTAGTAATATCCAGACGTATAAAATCAAAAGGGAAAAATAGAATTTCAACAAATAAAAACTCTATTGCTTCAAATAATTCTTTCATGATACAACAAAGATAATAACAATATTTATTTTTGTTGAACTTAGTTTAATTATATTTAAAGCCTATGACAATTTCTAACGAATGTATTGCAATTTTTAAAAAGGCTATTGACGATTATCATGTCTTTGATTCTGTAGATCGAGAACTAAAAAATCCTTTTTCTGATAATCAAGTTTTTAAAAAAAATATTTACAAAAAGTCGTGGATTGATACAGTTCAATGGCATCTTGAAGATATCATAAGAAAACCTTCTATTGATCCTAAAGAGGCGTTACAAATTAAACGAAGAATTGATAAAAGTAACCAAGATAGGACAGACATGGTTGAGATTATTGACGAATATTTTTTTAATAAATTTTCTAATGTAAAAATTACTGAAGAATGTAATATTAATACAGAAACTCCTGCTTGGGCAATTGATAGACTATCAATTTTAGAGCTTAAAATTTTTCACATGGACGTTGAGGCAAATAGATCTTCAGCTGATGAAAAGCATAGACTTTCTTGTATTAGTAAATTAGAGATTTTAAAAGCCCAAAGAAAAAATTTGTCTAAAGCTATAGATCAGCTTCTTGAAAATATATCTAATGGAAAAACAATGGCTCTCACTTATAAACAAATGAAAATGTATAATGATGATAAGTTGAATCCTGAACTATATAAGGACTAGTTATGAAAAAGACACTCATTATAAGGTTTTCTTCTTTAGGTGATGTGGCCATGATAGTTCCTGTGATAAGGTGTTTATGTAAAAAATATCCAAACGAAGAGTTTATAATAGTCTCAAGAGAAAAATTTAAACCATTATTTGACGAAGATCAAAACCTTTCTTTTTTTCGGGTTGATTTTGATAATAGACATAAAGGTTTTTTAGGTGTATTTAAGCTTTTTAAAGATTTAAAAAAGATTAAGCCAAATAAAGTCGCTGATCTTCATCATGTTTTGAGAACTAGAATTCTTGCTCTTTTATTTAAACTGTGTTTTTATAATGTTAAGCGTTTAGATAAAATGAGAACAGAAAAAAATAGATTGACCCGCTCAAAAAATAAAGTTTTTAAACCTCTAACTCCTATTCATTTTAAATATCAAGAAGTATTTAATAAACTTGGATTTCAAATTGATCTTTCAAAAGACCATACATATCCAACACCCAAAATCTTAAATAATTTTGAGATTACAAACAATAATCCAAAAGTAGGGATTGCTCCATTCGCAAAGCATATCGGAAAAGTATACCCACTCGATTTAATGCAAAAAATAATTGCTTATTTATCTCAAAATAATCAAGTTTTTCTATTTGGATTTGGAGATGAGCTTAAAATTTTGGAAAAATGGAAAAGCTCTTATAAAAATGTAGATTGCCCTTCTTCTAATTCAAATTTTAAGCAAGAGGTTGAACTAATTTCTAATCTTGACTTGATGATTTCTATGGACTCCGCTAATGGACATATAGCTTCTATTTACAATGTGCCAGTTATTACTATTTGGGGATTAACACATCCCTTCACAGGTTTTTCAACATTCAACTCAATAGAGGAAAACCAATTTACAGTTGATCGAACTAAATTTCCATTAATACCAACTTCAATCTATGGTAATAAAAAAATTAAAGGATATGAAGATGCTATGAGATCTATTGATTTAAACGGGCTTCTCTTTAGAGCAGAGCAAATATTAAATCAAACATCGTCATAATCTATAGTGATTTCTTCAGAGTTGGGTTTTGAAATACAGGTTAGAGTTAGCCCTTCATCAATCTCCTCATCAGAGAGCATTCCTGGATCATCCATTTGAGTTTTTCCATTAGTTACTCTGCCTAGACAAGTCATACAAACTCCACCTTGACAGGAATGAGGTGCATCTATTCCGTTTGAAAGTGCTATGTCTAAAATAACTTCATCTTTTTTCATATTGAACTTATGATGTTCTCCGTCCAAAATTAAAGTTACTTTTGTAGTATCCATCATCGATTGCAATAATATGAAATATTAAAATCTTAAAGAAAAAATGATCAAACAATTTAAATTCATATTATTCTTTTTAATTTTTATTTCCTGTAAAACCAATTCAGATAATATTAAAGTTAATTCGTTTAAGATTAATTATAACATATTGTATCATGGTGAAAATTATTTCAAAGAAGCATTAACTATCTTAAAAAACAATTCTAGTTCAAACTATTGGGATATTATTCCTTTAATTGAGGAAATGGAGTATTCTAGAGATGAGAATATTATTCCTACCAAAAACTTTGAAAAAGCTGAAGAAAAAGCTATAAAAGCAATACAAAAATCAAAAAAAAATCAGATTAAAATCTTAGATAGAGCATATTTATTATTGGGAAAATCAAGATTTTATGATCAAAGGTATATTGCTTCCCTACAGGCTTTAGGACAAGTTGTAGAACGAAAAGATGAAGCAATTTTGTGGAAAGTCATGATATATCTAAATCTTGATCAAATAGATTTAGCGTTAAAAATTATAACAGATGAATTAAAAACAAGAAATAAAAACCAAATTAACATTGAATTGCTAAAAGCTACTGTTCAATCTGAAATAATTAATAAGAATTATAAAAAGGCTTTAGTTGGTTTAAAAAAAATATATGAAAACATTGACGATAAAATTATAAAATCAAGAAGTAGTTTTATTTCTGCTCAAATTTATTCTAAAAATAATGAACTGGATTCAGCAAAAGTCTTTTACTCTAAGACGCTCAATAGCGGAATTAAAAAATCTTCAGAAATTTATTTGATTTCAAAGCTTAGACTAATGCACATTAATGAAAATATTGATTTAGCTGAATATAGCAAGATTAGAAGATCTGGAATATACCCTGAAAAAATAAGTTTGATTAATTTTTATGAAGGTTTGAGCACTTTGAAAACCGACACTTTAAAAGCTGTAATCTTATTTAATAAAGCTTTAAAGCATGAAAATATTGATCATTTCTTGAAAATAAAAATCTATAAGAACTTACAAAAGATTAGTTATGATCAAAAAAATTATTTAGAATCCTCAAATTATATAGATACATTACTAAATATTGAAAATCAGTCATCTAAGGAGTTTTTTAAGCTAAATGCTTTAAAAAATAAATTAAAAAGTGTAACTAAATTAGAAGAGAAAAATATTGAAATCGACTCTATATTAACACTATCTAAGTTAACTGAAAAAGAGATCAATGATTTGAAAACTAAATCAAATTCAGATTCACAAAAAAAACAAATTAAAGTATCTAATAATTTTAATAACAATACATTTTATTATTATAATCAATTAGCAATTGAAAAGGGAATTCAAGATTTTAAAATGAAATGGGGAAATTTAAAACTTCAAGATAACTGGAAGATGAATTTAGAAGACAATAAAGTTATAAGTCAATCTGCTCATAAAAATTATACAAATAAATTAATTGAAAAGATAGTAGATTATAGTTTGACGGTATATGAGCAAGATAGCTTATACAATTTGTATAATAAAAACATGTTAATGTTAGGAATTTATTATAATGAGTTTTTTAATGATTATGTTAAATCTTTAAAAAAACTAGAAAATATAAATCAAAAATATCTTACTAATGACGATAAAATACAGTTAAAATATTATAAGTATTTATCTTATTTAAATAATAAAAATTTAAAATCCAATCACTTAAAAAAGGAAATTTTAGAGAATTATCCTTCATCTATCTATGCTAAAAGAATTAATCAACAAAAATTAGTCGATCACCAAAACATGGATAAACTTAAAGACTCAATTCAAAATTTGATAAACACAAATAAGGTTGAATTGTCGTCTAGGTTGGTTGACTCTTTAATCGTTTTAAATATAAAAAGAAATGATCTGTTTGACCTTAAATTAATTAAATCTGAGTTAACTCTAAAAAAAGATAACATAAAATCATATGTCGATGAATTAACAAGCTTGAAATTAGAGTTTCCCGAGAACAAAGACAAACTAGACAGAATGATTAACATTGTCAGCTCGATAATTTTGAAAAAATCATTAGATATTAAAGAAGACAATTTTGTATTTGGTTTTTTTATTGAAAAAAAGTTTAATAATAATTATGGAAATCTCAATATTGAATATTATGATGAAAATTATGATCTTCTTATCTCATATGGACACGCTAGTTTGATTAGTGCAGAGAACAGCCTGAATGAATTTTTGAAAAAAAATAAAAAGTTGTCAAACAATAAATATTTTGTATTTTCGACATCCCAATTCATTAATGCATTGGTTTTTAAAACATTAGATAATTAAAATTTTAAATTATGGCTGATAGTAAGTTCTTTTCTTCACCCTCTGTTGATGTTATTGAAAAGTCAACAAAAATTATAGGAGATATTTTTTCAAAAGCAGATTTTAGAATTGATGGAGAGGTTGAAGGTAATATAACCACTTCAGGTAAAGTTGTTGTAGGCAATAACGCTAAAATAACTGGAAAGCTTAATTGTTCTAATGCAGATATATCTGGTAATATTTCTGGTATTATTGAAATTAGTGAAACTCTTTCGCTGATGTCTGATTCATACATTCAGGGTGAAATTATTACTGGAAAACTTTCTGTTGAGGAAGGAGCTCAAGTTGATGCCACAATTGCTATGAAATCAGCAAAAAAATTAAAAGCACTAGATACTCAACAAGAAAATAATTCTCATTCTGAAAAAACAGCCTAATCCTATAAAAATATTTTTGTTAATCAGTTTTGAAATGGGAATTACAATATTTCTTTTTTCAAGACTTGGTAAGTGGCTAGATTCTACATATGACCAAAATAAGACCTTTACTTTTTCGTTAACTCTTGCAGGTTTTTTATTAGCGTTTTATTTAGTCTATACTCAGGTAAATAAATTAAACAAATAGCTTTCATTTTCCCTTTAAAGTTTTAACTTTGCGCCAATACTAGAATTGCTTTAATTTATTGATGAAGCACATAAAATTTTTTATTATATTTTTTGCCTTATTTTCCTTGTCTTTACATGCAACAGATGGATTTAAAAAGACTGAAGAAAAAAGAGATATAAAATCGGAAATTAAAAAATACATTAAACATCACTTAAAAGACTCTCACAGTTTTTATCTTACAAGCTTCACTAATGATGAGACTGGTAAAAAAACATACATTGAGCTTCCAATGCCTGTAATTTTATATGACAATGGATTTAAGTTTTTTATGTCCTCAGACTTTAAACATGGCAAGGAAGTCGTGGTAGATAATGAAAGTTTTTATAGAATGAATTATGATAATAATAAGATTTATAAAACTGATAGACAAGGGAACATAAATATGTCAGAGGAAGGGAAGATTTTAAATGAAAAACCATTGGACTTTTCAATTACAAAAAACATTGCTACAATTTTATTAGTATCAGTTTTAATGTTTTTCTTATTTACTTCATTAGCAAAATCTTACAAGACTAATAATGGCGTTTCAAAAGGTGTTGGGAGATTTTTTGAGCCAATCATTTTATACATAAGAGATGATATAGCCATCCCAAATATTGGACTAAAAAAGTATAAAAATTATATGAGCTTTTTACTTACAGTATTTTTCTTTGTTTGGTTTTTAAACATGTTAGGTTTAACGCCTCTTGGAGTTAATGTAACTGGAAACATTGCCGTTACATTTTCTTTAGCGTTGTTAACTTTTTTAATAACAAACCTAACTGCAAACAAAAATTATTGGGGTCATATTTTCTGGATGCCTGGTGTTCCAGTTCTTATTAAAATAGTATTAGCACCAATAGAGTTTTTAGGAGTTTTTATAAAGCCTTTTTCATTATTAATTAGGCTTTATGCAAATATTCAGGCTGGACATATAGTTTTATACAGTTTGATTGGCTTGATGTTTATTTTTAAAGCTTGGATTGGAAGCAGCTTGTCTTTCTTTCTAGCATTTTTTATTGCTATAATTGAGATATTAGTAGCATTATTACAAGCGTACATTTTCACCATGCTTTCCGCACTATATTTTGGTTTTGCAGTGGAAGATCATAGTGAAGCACATTAAAAATGAAAAAGTTTAATTTAAATATATAATTATGGAAATACCTTTAATAGTAGGCGGTGGCCTAGTAGTAATCGGAGTTGGAATTGGAATTGGTCAAATTGGTAAAGGAGCAATGGAAGCCATCGGACGCCAACCAGATGCTAGTGGAAAAATTCAAGTAGCTGCCCTAATTTTAGCAGCTTTAGTTGAAGGAATTGGTTTTGCAGCATTGTTTGCATTATAATTCAATTAGATAATTAAGATTAATCTAAATTATATCTAATGGAAAAACTAATTGAAGAATTTTCAATTGGCCTATTTTTTTGGCAAACAGTAATCTTCATCATACTTATTTTTTTACTAAAAAAATATGCTTGGGGCCCCATTCTAAAAGCTGTAAACGATAGAGAACAAGGCATTAAAGATGCATTGCAATCTGCTGAATTAGCTAAAGAGGAAATGGAATCTTTAAAAGCTGATAATGATAAGATTATGAAACAGGCTAGAGTTGAAAGAGATGCTCTTTTAAAAGAAGCGAGGGATCTTAAAAACTCTATTGTTTCTCAAGCTAAAGATGAGGCTAAAGCCGAAGCTCAAAAAATTATAGAAAGTGCTAATGAAGCAATTAAAAATGAAAAAAATGCAGCTGTTTCTGACATCAAAAAACAAGTTGCATCTCTTTCAATTGATATTGCTGAAAAGCTACTTAAAGAAAAGTTGTCTGATGACAATAAACAAATGCAAATTGTTGAAGAACTTTTAAAAGACGTAAAGCTTAAGTGATTTATAACAGAGCAGCACATAGATACGCAAAAGCAGCACTTAAATCATGTCTTGAAAACAAAAAGGATTTAGATTTGGTTTATGAGGACATGAAAAGTGTTTCAAAAGCTTTTGAAGAGTCTAAAGAATTAAAACTTTTCGTAGACAGTAAAGTTGTCAAAGATTCGGATAAGATAAATGCTCTTAAATCTGTATTTAAAAACTCTTCTAAAAGAACCAAAGATCTGGTAGAACTTTTGATGAAAAACAGAAGAATTGATCTTTTTGACGATGTAGCTAATAGTTTTGTAGTATTGTATAATGAACACGTTCAAAACCAAGAGGTTGTTTTAACTTCATCCTCAGAGCTTAAATCTTCAACGATTAAAGAAATTGAAAATAAGGTTAGAAATATTACTAATAAAAACATAACCCTTGTAAACAAAATTGATTCTAGTATTGTTGGGGGATTTGTTTTACGCATAGGAGATTTACAGTATGATGCTAGCTTTAAAAATCAATTAAATAAGTTAAAACAAGATTTTATTAATATATCAATACAATAAGTTATGGCAGATATTAAGCCTGCTGAAATATCAGCGATCATTAAAAAACAATTAACGGGAAGCGATGTTTCTCCCTCACTTGACGAAGTAGGAACTGTTCTTCAGGTTGGCGATGGAATTTCTAGAGTTTATGGACTTTCTAATGTTCAATATGGAGAATTAGTGCAATTTGAAAACGGAATGGAAGGTATCGTACTAAACCTTGAGGAGGATAATGTTGGGGTAGTACTTTTAGGTCCATCAAAAGAAATTAAGGAAGGAGATATTGTTAAAAGAACTAAAAGAATTGCATCTATTAATGTTGGAGAAGGAGTTGTCGGTAGAGTTGTAAACACATTGGGCCAACCAATCGATGGCAAAGGTAAGATTGAAGGAAAAATGTATGAAATGCCATTAGAAAGAAAAGCTCCTGGTGTTATTTATAGACAGCCTGTTAACGAGCCTTTACAAACTGGAATTAAGTCAATTGACGCTATGATTCCAATTGGAAGAGGTCAAAGAGAGCTTGTAATTGGAGATAGACAAACTGGAAAAACAACAGTATGTATTGACACCATTTTAAATCAAAAAGAATTTTATGATGCAGGTAATCCTGTATATTGTATTTATGTTGCCGTAGGGCAAAAAGCCTCTACTGTTGCTGGAATTGCTAAAACTCTTGAGGATAAAGGTGCTTTAGCTTATACGACAATTGTTGCTGCTAATGCTTCTGACCCTGCTCCAATGCAAGTTTATGCTCCTTTTGCAGGAGCAGCGATTGGTGAATACTTTAGAGATACCGGAAGGCCAGCTTTAATCATTTACGACGATCTTTCTAAACAAGCAGTTGCTTACCGTGAAGTTTCATTATTATTAAGAAGACCACCTGGAAGAGAAGCTTATCCTGGAGATGTCTTTTACCTTCATTCTAGACTTCTTGAAAGGTCAGCAAAGGTTATTAATGATGACGACATAGCAAAAAACATGAATGATCTTCCAGAACCATTGAAGCCTGTTGTTAAAGGTGGAGGTTCTTTAACAGCGCTACCAATTATTGAAACTCAAGCTGGAGATGTTTCTGCATATATTCCAACTAATGTAATTTCAATTACTGATGGTCAAATATTTTTAGAATCTGACTTGTTTAATTCTGGTGTTCGTCCAGCAATTAATGTAGGAATTTCAGTTTCTAGAGTTGGAGGATCAGCTCAGATTAAGTCAATGAAAAAAGTAGCAGGAACGTTAAAACTTGATCAAGCTCAATTTAGAGAATTACAAGCATTTGCTAAGTTCGGATCAGACTTAGATCCTGTGACTTTGGGTGTTATTGAAAAAGGTATGCGTAACGTTGAAATATTAAAGCAAGCTCAAAATGATCCATTTACTGTTGAAGATCAGGTTGCAATTATTTATTTAGGATCAAAAAACTTATTAAAATCTGTTCCTGTAGATAAAGTGAAAGAGTTTGAGAAGAAGTTTTTAGAGTTTATGAATTTAAAATATAGAAAAACTCTTGATTTAATAAAGGAGGGAAAATTAACTGATGATGTAATTTATATTTTAGAAAAAGCTGGTGCTGAAATAAGCTCATCATACGAATAATTCATGGCTAATCTTAAAGAAATTAGAAATAGAATCACTTCTGTAACTTCTACTATGAAGATTACAAGCGCAATGAAAATGGTTTCCGCAGCTAAGCTTAAAAAAGCTCAAGATGCTATCACAGCTATGAGACCTTATTCAGAGAAATTAACTGAGTTAATGTCAAGTTTTTCTCAAATTATTTCTTCTTCAAGTATTTCTTATTTATCTGATAATAGACCAGTGAAAAATATCCTTGTAGTAGTTATTTCATCTAATAAAGGTCTCTGTGGAGCATTTAATTCCAATGTAGTTAAACAATCACTTTTATTAAAAAATTCTGAAAAGTTTTCCAGTGCTAACTTTAGTTATTTAGTTATTGGTAAAAAAGCAAATGATATTCTTTCTAAGACTGAGAATGTAATTGAGAATTATAGTTCTATATATGATAATTTAACCTATGAAGAATCCTCAAAAATAACAGAAAAAATTATAGATGAATTTAGCACTGGTAAGATTGATCATGTTGAGATTGTTTTCAACAGTTTTAAAAATGCTGCTAATCAAATAATTAAAAATGAACAGTTCCTTCCAATAGTTAGCCCAGATGAGTCTGAGCCACTTTCAGATTATATATTTGAACCTTCAATGGAACAAATTGTTTCAGAGCTTGTTCCAAAATCTTTGAAGATTCAACTATTTAAATCTATAAGAGATTCATTTGCAGGAGAACATGGGGCTCGAATGACAGCCATGCATAAAGCAACTGATAATGCTACAGAATTAAAAGATGATTTGGTTTTAACTTATAATAAAGCTAGACAAGCTGCAATTACCAATGAAATTTTAGAAATAGTTTCAGGCGCAGAAGCTTTAAAAGGATAATTTAACTTCATGAAAGTTAAAATTATTAATAAATCAAATAATCCAATTCCTAAATACGAGACTTCACTTTCAGCTGGAATGGACTTACGTGCTTATTTAGAAGGCCCAATAACTTTACATCCTGGAGAAAGAAAGTTAATAAAAACTGGGTTATACATCGAATTGCCTGAAGGTTGTGAAGCACAAGTAAGGCCTAGAAGTGGTTTAGCCTTTAAAAATGGAATTACTGTTTTAAATTCACCTGGTACTATTGATGCTGATTATAGAGGAGATTTAGGGGTCATTTTAATTAATCATTCTAACAAAAATTTTATTGTCAAAAGCGGAGACAGAATAGCTCAGTTAGTAATATCAAAATTTGAAAGAGTAGAATGGGAATCCACAGAAAAAATAAACTCAACTATGAGAGGGTCTTCTGGGTTTGGCAGTACTGGAAGTAATTAATATCTTCACGGGATGCGTTTTTTGTATCTAATTATATTGGTTTCATTAATAGGTTGTGGTACTACAAAAAAAAGAGTGGCAATTAATAACTCTGTTTTTAAAAATAATTTAAGTGTTAAAAAATCAGTTTTTACTCCCTTCGTTTTTGATAAAATCCTTATTTCAAGTAAAGTTAATTTTCAATATAATCGACAGTTTTTAACATTTGATTTAACATCACGAATCGATTCAGGTTCAAAAATTTTATTTTCTGGTAATCTTTTCTTGCCAATTTTTAAAATATTAATAGACAATGATAGAGCATACGGATACGACAGAATAACAAAAAGTTTTTTTGAAAGCTCAGTTGATGAAATAAATAAAAAATACAAAATTGTTTTAGGATTAAATGAATTACAAAATATTTTGATTGGAAATCCAATTTTTCCATTTGAAGATATAAATAAATCAAACAAAAAAATTGTAAATGATGGACTCTTAATTAACTATAAATATAAAAATTTACAATGTAAATTTTTGTTTGATGATAAATTAATAAAGTTAAAAAATCAGTCAATAATTCATTATGAATCAGGAACATCAATACAACTATTTTATTCTGGTTCTCTCAATGAAAATCTTAAACATATTCCATCTTTAGTTTCGATTAAAATCAATTATGAAAATGATATTATTAATTTAAATATAATTAATAGGTCAACAGTTTTAGAAAGAGATTTTCCATTTTCATATAAAGTACCAAGAGGTTTTAAAAAAATTAATTTATGAAAATAAGATCATATATTATCATCATTTTAATGCCTTTTGTTAGTATTGCTCAAACTAAAAAAATAAAAGATTTAGAAAATGAAAGAAAAGTTTTAAAAAATGAAATATTAGAAATTAATTCATTATTAATTAATAATTCTAAAAAAAAGAAAAATGCTTTTAATGATCTAGAGAGTTTAACCTACAAAATAAATAAGTCAGAGACTCTAATTAAATTAACAAATGATCAAATTAATCTTTTAAATTTTGAGGTAGAAAAAAATGAGGATAAAATATATAAATTAAATGTAGAAATTATAGCTGCTAGAAAAGATTATTCAGACATGATATTCAACTCTTACAAAAGTAGACTTAAGGAAAATAGATTGATGTTTTTATTGTCTGCAGAAAATTTTTTGCAAGCATTTAAAAGATCACAATATTTTGAACAGTTTTCTAAGAACAGAAAAGAAATGGCATTATCTATACAAACAAAAGTGGGAACTGTAAAAAAAATTATTGATACTTTAAAAACTAAAATTTCTGAGAAGGACTCTTTAATTAATTTTAATTTGAGTGAAAAAAAAATATTATCTAATGAAAAAAAGGAGCAGAATAATTTAATTAGATCTTTGAGAAAAAGAGAGAGCGCGTACAAAAAACAAATTAATGATAAACAAAGACAAGCATCGCTTTTAGACAAAGAAATTGATCGCTTAATAAAGGAAGCAATAAAAGAATCAAATAAAAATTCTTCTTTATCAACATTTTCATTAACTCCAGAAGCTAAAGCTTTAGCAGAAAGTTTTTCTAAAAATAAAGGTAAGCTTCCTTGGCCAGTTGAGAGAGGAGTAATTATTCAAAAATTTGGTTTACAATCACACCCTGTTGTTAAAACAACTAAAATAAAAAGTAATGGAATTGTAATTGCTACAACCAAAAATGCAAATATAAGATCAGTTTTTAATGGAAAAGTGCTTTCAATTCTAAAATTTAAAGGTAGCAATTTGACTGTTTTGATTCAGCATGGAAATTACATTAGTGTATATAAAAATTTATCAAAAGTGTACGTTAATAAAGGACAAAATGTTGAATCATTTGATATAATTGGTGAAGTGTTTAGCAGTAATTCTGAATCAAAAACAACCCTGCAGTTTAGTATTTTTAATAATACAACTGCTCTAGACCCTTATTTATGGATAGCAAAGTAATTGATAAAAATAAAGTTCGTAAATCCATTGATATTAAAGGTGCAGAGATGCATAATTTGAAGTCAATTGATCTTAAAATTCCAAAAAAACAATTAGTAGTTATTACTGGGTTGTCAGGATCAGGAAAATCTAGTTTAGCTTTTGATACAATTTATGCTGAAGGTCAAAGAAGATTTATTGAAAGTCTTTCATCTTATGCTAGACAGTTTTTAGGAAAACTAAATAAACCAAAAGTTAAAATAATAGACGGGTTATCACCTGCTATAGCGATTGAACAAAGAGTAAATAACTCTAATCCAAGGTCAACTGTGGGAACTTCTTCTGAGATATATGAATATATTAAATTATTATATGCAAGAATAGGTAAAACAATATCTCCAAAAACTGGAAATGAAATAAGAAAAGATAATGTTAATAGTGTTTTAGATTTTATTAGATCATTTAGTGAGGGAGATAAGTTTATAATTATGAGTAAGCTTAATCCACCCCTAGATTTTAATATTGCAGATTTCTTGGCTATATATTCGAGTCAAGGTTTTGCTAGAGTTGAAATAAACAATAAGATTTTATTAATTGAAGACTTTAAAGAGAGTAAATTTGATAATGTTTATTTGGTTATTGATAGATCTATTTTCAGTAAAAATGAAGATTATCTCAATAGAACAATTGATTCAATTGAAAATGCATTTAATATTGGTAATGGCTCTTTATTAATCAAGAAACTTGATGATAATTCATATCATCATTTCACAAAAAAATTTCAAGAAAATGGCACTAATTATATTGAACCAAATGAACATTTATTTAGCTTTAATAATCCGTTTGGAGCTTGTCCCACGTGTGGTGGCTATGGTGATATAATTGGAATTGACCCAGAACTTGTAATACCTAACACATCATTATCAGTTTATGATGAATGTGTAGCTCCCTGGAGAGGTCAAAAACTTAAAAAATATAAACAACTTTTAGTAAAGAATGCTCACTTATTTGATTTTCCAATACACAGGCCATATTTTGAATTATCCAAAGATCAGAAAGAATTAATTTGGAATGGAAATGAGCATTTTAAGGGAATACACTTTTTTTTTAAAAAATTAGAAGAAAAAATGTATAAAATTCAAAACAGAGTAATGTTATCTAGGTACAGGGGGAGAACACTTTGTTCGGATTGTAAAGGTAAAAGATTAAGAAAAGAAGCCAGTTATGTAAAGATTAATGGATTATCAATTACGGATCTTGTTCATATGCCTATATCTAAACTTTTAGATTTTTTCAATCAAATAAAATTGACAGGTGAGTCAGTTAAAAAAAGTGAGAGATTATTAAAAGAAATTATTAGCAGATTAGAATTTGCTAAAAATGTTGGTTTAGGATATTTGACCTTAAATAGAAAATCTAACTCACTTTCAGGAGGGGAAACTCAAAGAATTAATTTAGCTACATCTCTTGGAAGCGCTCTAGTTGGATCTATTTATGTTCTTGATGAACCTAGTGTTGGTCTTCACCCTGAGGATACTTTAAAATTAATTGAAATCCTGAAAAATTTAAAAAAAATAGGAAATTCAGTCTTAGTTGTTGAGCATGATGAAGATATAATTAGCGCAGCAGATCATATATTAGATCTTGGGCCAGGTGCTGGTTCTGAAGGAGGAAATATTGTTGCACAAGGTAATTTGAAAAACCTTCTTAAATCTAATTCCCTTACTGCAAAATATTTGAATAAATCATTAAGTATTGAAGTTCCAAAGTCTCGTCGAAAAATAATAAATAAGCTATCACTTTTTGGATGCAGAGAAAATAATTTAAAAAATATTAATGTTGATTTTCCCTTAAACATGATCGTCTGTGTTACAGGTTTGTCTGGAAGTGGTAAAACAACACTTGTTAAAAATATTTTATTTCCAGGATTATTAAAGAAAAAAGGAATTTTTAAAGAAAAACCTGGGCAGCATAGTGATATTAAAGGTGATTTTGATGAAATTAATTCAATTGAATATATTGATCAAAATCCAATTGGTCAATCATCAAGATCTAATCCTGCGACTTATATAAAAGTATATGATGATATAAGGTCATTATTTGCAAACCAAAAGATATCTAAGCACTATGGCTATAAGCCTAAACACTTTTCATTTAATGTTGATGGAGGAAGATGTGATGAATGTAAAGGAGAAGGGTCTATAAAAATAGAGATGCAATTTATGTCTGATATTATTCTTCAATGTGAAATATGTAAAGGAAAGAGATTTAAAAAAGAAGTTTTGAAAGTTAAATTTGAAAAAATGAATATTGACGATGTTTTAAACTTAACGATTAAAGATGCTTATAATTTCTTTCAAGAAAATAAACAAAATAAAATAACAAATAAACTCAAAGCTTTACTTGATGTAGGTATGGGATATGTCAAACTTGGACAATCCTCATCTACTCTTTCAGGGGGTGAAGCCCAAAGAATAAAGTTAGCTTCTTTTTTATTAAAAGGTAGTTGTAAGGAAAAAATACTCTTTATTTTTGATGAACCAACAACTGGCCTTCATTTCCACGATATTAAAAAACTTATAAAATCATTTAATTTATTGATAGAGTTTGGACATTCAATAATTATTGTCGAACATAATTTAGATTTGATAAAATCATCAGACTATATTATTGATCTTGGTCCGCATGGTGGAGATAAAGGTGGAGAATTAGTATTTAAAGGCACTCCTGAGGAGTTAATTAAAGATGGGAAGTCTTTATTGGTAAATCACCTAAAGCCTAAGCTTTCCGTATAAAATATTTTTAATCAATTTATTAATTGGTTTTGATACATCCATGAAATAAATTACTGTAGTATAAATTATTGTAATTAAAATCGAATCAATAATTATAGATAATATACTGTTGTCAGTTATTTTGAAATTTTGAAAAGCAAAAAACATTACAATAATTATCGAAATTACTTTTAAACTATTTATAGAGTAAGGACTAATTTTTAATTTATATTTTATAAAAATAATTTTTAAACCTGTAAAAAAGAGTACAACTATAAGTGTTGAAAGGGCAGCGCCATTAATACCATATATATCTATCAAAATATCATTTAAATAATAAACTGAAAAAGCCATAAGAATAGAAAAAGGCAGTGTGATTTTGTAGAATTTTGAAGTTGCTAAAATCGCAGGGCCACAACCAAAAGACATTAAAATTAATTTACTTGTAGAGATCATTAGAACAACCCAAATACCATTTGCGTAATCCTTCTCAATCATTAAATCGTAAAAAGGTGAAATACTAGAATTAATTAATAAAAAAATTAACCCCGCAACAATAAGTAAATTAATTGAACTAGATGAGTATAATTTTCTTAATTCATTAAAATTATTTTCATTAAGAGCTTTAGCTACTAAAGGGTTAATTATTTGAAACATAGCACGCCCAGGAATTTCAACAACAGTTGCTATGAATACAGCTACCGCATAAAATGCAGTTTGACTTATTGCTTGTTTCTGAGGAATCATGAATTTATCAATATCAATTAAAATGCTTGCAGCAGATCCAGCTAAGAGAATGTATAATGAATATATTAAAATGCTTTTAGTGTTTTTAGGAAGAGAAAAAGTGAATTTTGGTAAATACAAACTGAAAGAGTAAAAAATCATGATCATAAGTCTTAAATAATAAAGACCAGTAAGCCACCATATAAAATTTTCTTTTGTTATTTGATTTAGATAAACTAGAGCTAGTAAAGTTAAAACTGCTAATCTTGGAAATATTTCTTTTAAAAAATTTCCAAAAACTGATTTTAGTTGAACCCTAGCCCATGAATAAAATACTTCAAAATACGACGTAGCAAATGCAACAAGAAAGATTACCCAAACATAGCTTTCAATTATAGGATTCTCAATTGATAAGAACGATGCAATTATATCATGAAACTCAACAACCAAAAACGTAATTGGAATTATAGTAATTAGTGGCAGAAAAATAATAGAAGACATAAAGTTGTCTTTTGCCTTTTTAGTATTAAAAGAACTAAAATATTTTATAATGGTATGTTGACCTCCAAAAGAAATCAAGGGTTGAAGAAGGTTTGAGGTTGCTAATAAAAAAACAACTAAGCCATAATATTCTTCCTTTAAAAAAACAGGATAAAAATATAGCGTATTAACCCCTCCAATAAGTAATGCAAAAGCTATAATTATAATATTTTTATATGACTGATTAAAAACAATACCCATTATAATTTTGTTATTATTTCGTCAATTTTAATTGCAATATTTGAGGACAAAAATTTATTATTTGTTTTTTGATTATTCACTTTACCATCCTTATAATCACTAAAGCATTTATAAATATAATTTTTTAAATCTTGATAGTTGTCATAGCTAAATGACATTCCAGACTTAGTTTCTACTATAATTTTTTCAAGATCACTTCCTTCATTAGAAATTCCGACAATTTTTTTTCCAGAGGATAAGTAATGAAAGAACTTTCCAGGAACAATATCATCACATCCTTTAATATTTACCGAACAAACAATCAAAACTTCAGAAATACAAATTTCTTTATTCAAATCTTTTTGGGACATGTAAGAAATAATCTTTCGATTTTCAAGATTTTTAAATTCTTTTGTTTGTAATATTTCAAAGTCAATATTACCGATCAAAACTATTTCAACTAATTTTTTAAATGAACTATCTGTATCAATTAAGTCTTTTAAAACTGTCCATAGCTTTTTTGGATTTTGAATAGACTTTAAAGATCCTGTATATAGAATTCGAAATTTATTGTGTGGCTTAGGAGATATTAATTTATCAAAACCGCTATGTATACAGTAACTGTTTTTATTTATATTTTTGAATTGAGCTTTTAGAGATTCCGATGTTGTTAATACAGCATCACTAGATTTAACAATTTCTACTTCTTTTTGTTTATGTTTTCTTTTTGTTGATTTGAGCTTGTTTAATAATTTGTTTTGGAAAAAATTAGACCATGGATCTCTAAAATCCGAAATCCATTTTATTCCATCATTCTTTTTTAATCTCTCACCAACGTAGTGTAGCGAGTGCGGTGGTCCAGATGTAATTAAAAAATCTAATTGGTTTTTTTTATTATAGTTTGAAATATATTTTATTGATGGAGATATCAAATATTTTCTTGTATCGGGAAAGAAAAAAAATTCTCTAATCAGCAGTATAAAATTTGAGATAATATAATTTAAACTTATATCAGTCATACTTGATGTTAGCGCATAACTTTCACTTGGCTTGGAGCTTCTTAAATTTAAAAAATTTGGTAACTCAAATCCTGAAATAAAATTCACTTTTAATTTAGAATCAATATTTTTTAATAATTCACTATCCACAATTGGATAGTTAGGATTCTTAAAAGTAAAAACATGAATATCGTGCCCCAACTTTACAAGCTCATTTGAAAACCTGAGCCATCTTTGAACTCCAGACCCACCTGCTGGAGGCCAATAGTAAGTTAATATTCCAATTTTTTTACTCATATATTTTTATCAGATCTTTTGATACTACACTGTTGTTTAATTTAGAAATAGCATCATAACAGTTGTTTTGAAGTTTTGAATAAAGCTCCTTGTTTTTAACCATTAACAGCAAATTTGAAATAAAATCTTCAACATTTTTTTCTTTAAATATTTTTCCACATTTAAATTTATTAACAAGCTCTGCTTGAGCTATTGAGTCACTGCATAACAAAGGAATATTAAATGAAATATATTGAAAAATTTTATTAGCATAAGTTGTATCGTGATGTTGGTTTCTGTAAAGGGGAGAAAGTCCAATATCAGAAATTAACAAATATTTGTATAAATCCTCTTCCTTTTGCCATCCAATGAAGTCAACTAAACTTGAAATTTTTAGCTTATCAATTTTGGACTCTATTTTCTGATCATAAGAACTCTTTCCAATAATTATTAGTTTAATTTCTGGAACCTCTTTTGCTACAGAAATCATTGAATCTAAAACTGTATCTAAACCTCTTCTTTTGGAAGTATTTCCAATGTATAATAAAACATAATTTTTTGCATACTTTTTCTTTAGCTCTTCATCATACTTTTTATTTTGGTAGAAGCTTTTTCTAACTGTATTTGGATAAATGATAACATTGTCATTTGAAATTTTACATCTTTCAATTATCTCTTTCTTTGCTTGATGGGTTACTACAATTACTTTTTCTGCTTTAGAGATATATTCCTCCTCAGCTTTTTTCCATCTTTTAATACTGATTAAAAGCTTTCCTAATAAACTATTTACATGTTTGTAAGATTTCATTATCTCATGCCTGTTTTCATGTAAGTCAAGAGTGTATTTCAGATTATATTTATTACAAATATTAACAGCAGCTTTAGCAATTTGTATATCATGAATATGCATCCTATCAATCTTGTTATTAAGAACAAAATCTTTAATTTTTGACTTCATTAAAATTGAGTATAGAGGGAAATCATTTGCTAGAGCAGATAGTTTATACGTAAATGATGAACAGTAATACCTTCTTACTTTTATATTATTTATTATTTCACTTTTAATATATTTTTTTTGATATGATAAACAGAACAAATAGACCTCATGACCATTTTTAATAAGTTCTTCACATTCATTTGTGACCCTTGCATCACTTGGATAAATAGCGTCTAGAATCATTCCAATTTTCATAAAAAAAATTAAAGATTTAAAACGCCCTTGTAATAATTAGTATAGTTTCCAAGAGACTTTTCAGCATATACAGCATAGTATCTATTTGTAAAATTTCTAAGTAATGGTCTAATGCCTAATTTAAAAGTAGGGTTCTTCCAATACTCTTTTTTCTTTACTTCCCAACCTGATTTTTCCAATAGCCAGTCAAATTGCCATGCCTCAAATTCATGGTAATGACGATCCCTTTCATCATTCATGTTTTTATAAGCTTTAGAAAACCATAGGTTTAATGGAACTGTCACAAAAAGTCTTTTACAATTCAAATTTTTTAAGAGAGGGAAAGGAGAAACTAAATGTTCTAGTATTTCAAATCCAGTAACAAGATCAACTTCTTTTGGTATTTCAATGTTATATTCAAAATCAAAATCTTGACCTTCACTGTTAATGATCTTATAACCTTCTTTTTCCATTATTTCTGAAAATGGATTTCTAACACCAAGGTCATAAATAATTCCCCCTTCAGGTAAAATATCTTTAAGCATTTTTAAGGTTTTTTTGTATCGGTATTTTGGAAGTTTACTATACATTAACACTCTTTTTAAAATAAAATCCTATTGTCAACAATAAAATTACAATAGAAAAAATAGAAATAATTGATCCAGTTACCAAAACAGGAGGGGCAAACCAAAAATGTAATTCATATTTTCCTGCAGGAACTTCCATCCCTCTAAGTAAATAATTAACTCTTTGATGACTCAGAGATTTTGAATCAATGGATTTATCATCACTTTTAACGATCATAACATTCCAACCTTTATTGTAATAAGCCTCGGAAAAAACAGCAAACTGGTCCGAGATTGCATTCACTTCATAAATCAATTTATTTGCTCTTTTTTCCTTTAAAACAATTGAGTTTTGTGGGTCTTTTTTATAAGATTTATCTCTAGTGTTTTGAGATATCGCCGTCTTTTCAAAGTCTATGTTATTAAGCTGCAATATTTCTTCATCAAAACTTTCAACAGAAACTAGTTCTTCAACAAACCATGCAGAACCTAAAATATTTTCATTGGTTTGCAGCTCAAGTTGATTGCTTTGATCTACATCGATTATATACTTCACATTAAGCATATCAAGAACTTTGTAGTTTCTTTTAAACAAATAGAAATCAAATAAGTCTTGCATTTTTTGTGGTCTAGCTGCATTATATCCAGATATTGATTTGTGGAAATAGGATGTTCGACCGTTTGTTAATCCTCTGTATGGTTCAAAAACTCTGAAATCACTTTTATCTTTCTGTATTTCAAGGTCAAAAATATTTTCTTTAAAAGGATTAGAAATAGAGGATTTAGCAACAAAATCATCTTCATTAACATATTTTTTGTCTACTGACCATAAGTCAACAGTTATGATAAAAAACAGAATCAACAAACTGTAATTTTCTTTTATTTTATTATTAATACTAGCATATAATATTCCCAAACAAAGGATTACAAAAACAGAACTTCTTAAAATATCTGACTTATAAACTATGACTCTTTCATCAACAATCATTTTTAGTATTTCTGGATATTGATCAAAAGGCTCAAAGTTGGATTTAAAATCAAATAAACTTTCTCCAAAAAAATATAAAATACCAAATACTGAAAGAAAAGCTGATCCAACTATTAGTACCTTCTTTTCAGTAATTATTTTTTCATTTCTTTTTTTATAGAAATTATACAGACCAAGAACAGCGATAAAAGGAACTAAAAATTCAATTAAAACTTGAATAGATGATACAGCTCTGAATTTATTGTAGAATGGAAAATAGTCTATAAACAGATCTGTCAAAAAAGAAAAGTTTTTACCCCACGACAAAAACAAGGTTAATGCAAATGCACTTAATACCCAAATTAAATTTATTCGACTAAGAAAAAATAAGCCAATAATAAACAAGAAGAAGACTGTTACGCCAATGTATGCTGGAGCTTCAACTATTGGTTGATCTCCCCAATAGAGTCTAGCATTTTCATAAATTATTTTAGCACTTTCGGAATCGTAATTTTTAAGATTTTTGAAAAAATCAGAATCTTTATCAATTAGATCTCCACTGCCCCCACCAGTGAATCTGGGAACAATTAGGTTAAAACTTTCAGTTATTCCATAGCTATATTCTGTAATATATTCACGGGTTAAACCACCTGTATTTTGTTTTTTAGATCCATCAGGATTAATTGTAAGCTCAGAGTTACCTCTGGTGCTAAAATCTGTATATTCTTTGGTTGCAAGGATTGAAGTTGAATTTAGTGAAATTGCAAGAACTATTGCTCCAATAAAACCAGTATATTTTCTATAGTCAATATTCTTATTTTTTATTTCATTAAATAAATGAATTAATGCTAAAAGACCAGATAACATCACAAAGTAGTAAGTCATTTGATAATGATTTGCATTGATCTGTAAACCAAACCCTAGAGTTGCTAAAATGAATCCAATCAAGTATTTTTTTTCAAATAAATTATATACTCCGGCTATGGCTACAGGAGCATACCCAATTGCAAGCGCTTTTGTATTATGTCCAACACCTAATATTATAATAAGATAGGTCGAAAAAGCAAAAGCAAAAGCGCCAATAACAGCAAACTTTTTTTCTACTTTAAGCGAAATTAAAAGAATGTAAAAGGATAATAAATAGACAAATAAATAATCAGCAGGCCTTGGAAGAAACCTTAGGGTTTTATCAATTTTATCCAGCATATCAAAAGGGTATTTAACTGCAACTTGGAATGTAGGCATTCCTACAAATGCATTGTCTAGCCAGTAAGGCTCTTCATTAAAAGATTCTCTATGATCAACAATCTGTTTTGCCATTCCTGAAAACTGAACTATATCAGACTGAAAAAGAGCCTTCCCTGAAAGTAATGGACTGAAATATGCCAAAGAGATAAATGCAAAAAAAGCGGTTATTGCAATGTGGTAAATAGAATTACGTGTGAAAAAAAAATTAATCAATTTCTTCATAATCTATGTATTCTCCTACCTGTTCCTTTTTTTTCTTTTCTTTTTTAGGAGCTTTATGAAACGGGTTGTTTTGACCTCCCATTTTGGTAAATTTTTCAAAGTTTTTTTTGATTATGTATCTTAACAAATATGGAGCAAGACGTTTAAGTAGATAGCTAAAAACAATAAAAAATAATAAAATGTATATAAAAATCATTATAATTAATAATGTCAAAAATACAATTAATCAAATAATGGTTTTAAATTCAGTTATATTTTAAATGAAAAATAAATTATTTGTTATCATCTTATTTAGTTCAACATGTTTATTTTCACAATATACAGAAACGATTAATTCAAATAGACCGGGCACTTCACATGGGGCATTTTCGGTTGGACGAGATGTTTTACAATTTGAAGTTGGAGTAAAAAACTATTCTTTAACTCATTCAAAATTAAATAATTCAAAAATTAATGGGTTAAGTTCATCCTATAATGTTAGGTATGGACTGTATTTTGAAAATCTAGAAATATTTTTAAAGGGTAGTTATAATTTTAGTGACATTATTGATAATTATAAAACTTATTCTAGTGAAACTCAAAAATTTTTAGCAGAACATTCCTTGGGTTTGAAGTATCTAATTTTTGACCCTTTCAAAAATAAAAAATGGTATAGCCAAGATTTATATAGCTGGAATTCAAATAAAAAAATTAGATGGACTGATTTAATTCCTGCTATTTCAGTTTTTATAGGGACTGATTATATATTTAGTGATAACATTCAATATGATGATCCATATTTTAACTTAAAAAAAGAAAGTTTTGGATATGAAGATCAGAAAACTTTATCTCCTTTTTTTGGTATTGCAACTCAAAATCATTTTTTAGGAAAATGGGTTATTGTCAATAATTTATCATTAGAAAATATAGGATCTGATTATGGAAAGTTAAATTATATTTTCACTTTAATTCATAATTTGAGTAATCCAAAATGGAGCATTTTTGCAGAATATCAAATTATAGAAAACGATATATATTCAGACAACTTTTTTAAATTTGGAATAGCTAATCTAATCTCAAAAAATTTACAAGTAGATTTAAATTTTGGGGGTAGTTTTAAAGATACGCCTACAAAAAGTTATATTGACTTAGGTTTTTCAAAACGATTTGATTGGCATAGGGATAAAATCCCAATTGATAGAAAGAAATTAAAAGAATTTAGAGACAAGAAAAAACAAGAAAAGAAAACAGAAAAAAGCAATAGAAAAGATTCTAAAAATGTTGGAAAACAAAATAAAAAACAATCAAGGCAAGAAAAAAAACAATTAAAAAAATCTAGTAAGCCTAATAAAAAGAAATTTTTAATATTCTAATGATTAAGATTATTACTGTTAAAACCCCAAAACAAATTAAAGACTTTGTAATGTTTCCATTTAAACTATATAAAGACTGTGAATATTGGGTTCCACCTATAATTAAAGAGGAAATTGAGGCAATAGATACTGGTAAAAACCCAGTATTTAAAAATGCAGAAGCAGAGTTTTATTTAGCCTTTGATGAAAAAGAAAATATTGTAGGAAGAATTGCAGCTATTGTTAATTGGGTAGAAATAAAAGATCAGAAAAAAAATAAATTAAGGTTTGGGTGGTATGATACGATTGATGATCTAGATGTCAGTAGTAAGTTAATTGAAAAAGTATTAGAATTTGGTAAAGAAAGAAAATTAGAATTTATTGAAGGCCCAGTTGGTTTTTCAAATATGGATAAAGCTGGATTGTTGACTTATGGTTATGATGAGCTAAACACTATGATTACATGGTATCATTATCCTTATCAGAAGGAACATCTTATTAAATTAGGTCTTAAACAATTAGCAGAATGGGTTGAGTTCAAAATCAAAATTTTTTCTGCTGAAGATGCTCCTGAAAAAGTTAAGAAATTTTCAAAAATAATTCAGCAAAGATATAAGCTTAAGGTTTTAAATTTTAAATCAACAAAACAGATTATACCTTATGTAGATAAAATGTTTGAGCTATTAAATGTAACCTATTCTAATCTTCAGACATATGTAACAATAAAGCAATATCAAATTGATTTTTACAAAGAGAAATTTATCAAATACATACATCCAGATTTTATTAAATGCTGTTTAGATGAGAATGATAATTTAATCGCTTTTTTAATCACCATGCCTTCATTTTCCAGAGCTTTAAAAAAAATAAATGGTAAAATTGGTCTAATGGCCTATTTTCATCTTTTTAAAGCTCAACATTTTAATGATAGAGTTTCACTATACCTGATTGGTGTTGACCCTAAGTATCAAAGTAAAGGTGTAACAGCTGTTATTTTTAATGAATTACAGCAGACATTTAACAATAGAGGAATTCTTGAAGTTGAAACTAACCCGGAGCTTGTTGAAAACAAAGCTATTCAAGCATTTTGGAAAAACTATGAAAGTACTCTGCATAAAAGAAGAGCAACATTTACGAAGAAAATTTAGAGATGGAAGTCAATGATGATATAGTTGCAATATCCTCTGCTCCTGGAATGGGAGCAATAGCAATTATAAGAATTTCAGGTCCCAATACGATTTCTAAATTCCAACCTTTTTTTATTTCAAAAAATAAAAAAAAATTAGCAAGTCAAAATACTCACACTCTTCACTTTGGAGAGTTTGTTTTAGATGATCACGTCATTGATGAAGTGCTGGTGTCTGTTTTTAAAAGAGGAAAATCTTTTACTGGAGATGAGTCAGTTGAAATAACTTGCCATGGATCAACATACATTCAAAAATTAATTGTAGAGACTTTATTAAAAAATAATATTAGGCTTGCTAAGCCAGGCGAGTTTACAATGAGAGCTTTCTTAAATGGTAAACTTGATTTGACTCAGGCTGAAGCCGTTTCAGATTTAATTTATTCAGATTCAGAGGCAATGCATAAAATTTCTCTGAATCAAATGAGAGGAGGATTTCAGAGTGAGCTTAAGCTTCTAAGAGCGGACCTTCTTCATTTTCTATCAATGATTGAACTCGAGTTAGATTTTTCTGAAGAGGATGTTTCATTTGCTAATAAAGAAGATTTAATTAAGTTGGTTGACAGAGTTGAGAAAAAATTAATTTCTTTAAAGGATAGTTTTAAACTTGGAAATGCAATTAAAAATGGAGTTCCAGTAGCAATTGCAGGCAAACCAAATGCTGGAAAGTCTTCTCTACTAAATTCATTACTAAACGAAGACAAAGCAATAGTTTCAAATATTCCTGGAACAACTAGAGACGCTATTGAAGATACTGTCTTTATAAATGGAATTAAATTTAGATTTATTGATACTGCTGGATTAAGAGAAACATCTGATGAAATTGAAATTAAAGGAATCGAGATAACTAAATCAAAAATTTTAAAATCTTCTGTTTTGATTTATTTGTTTGATATAAATGATACTAATGAAAAAGAGATATTAAATGACCTGGAAGAGTTTTATAGCAACGATTTAAAAATAATTTTAGTTAGAAATAAAATTGATTTAAAGAGCAAAACTAAAATCAATATAGACAGTTTTAAAAAATACAATATCAAATCAATTTTAGAAATATCAGCAATTGATAAAGACTCAGTTAGTGTTGTTCGAGAAAAATTATCAAATGAATTTGGCAGTGATTCGTCAAATAATGATGTTGTTGTAACAAACCTAAGACACTATAATGCTCTTTCTGAATCAATCACTGCAATTGAAAAAGTAAGAGAGGCAATTGAAAATGAAGTCCCAGGAGATTTACTTTCAATTGATTTAAGGAATGTAATTGATTCTGTTGGAGAAATTACAGGTGAAATTAGTAATGATGAAATGTTGGGAAATATTTTTTCTAACTTTTGTATTGGCAAGTAAGTTACTGATAATCATATAGTTATTTAAATATAAATTTTTTTTTAACTTATAATAATTATGAAAAAAAAAACATCAATAGTTAATATTAATTTAATCATCTTATTGACAATGTTTTCACTATTGTCTACTTCATGTATTAAAAAAAATGAATCAAAAACCATTAATTATTCCTCAATTGAAAATGAATATCTAGGTGCTTTTGATACATTTTACAAATACATCAAAACTGTAAATGAAAACAAGTTGAGTAATGAAAAAATGGCCGAATTATTCAACATAAACTTTTCAATGATTATTGGAAACCCAACCTTAAATCTTTCTTCATTTCCAGAAATAGTTGGAGTTTACAACGATATTAGAAATAACACATATTCTTTTATATGCGATCCATATGATTTTAATGAACTTAAATTAGCTAAGCTCTCTTATCTTCCTTTAACTAAAAAATCAGTTAATATTGGTTTATTAGATGTTTTTCTTTGCTCTGAAAATAGAATACCAAGTTATAAAATGGCTTTTATTTATAATTTGATATATGATGAGTCAAAAGAAAAATGGTTAATGAATGCGCTCACTGAAGTTAATCCAAAATATTACCCTACTGATTGGAGACAAGTTGAAATTAGAGATTCTTTTAGGTATAATGGTGAAAATGAAGTAAATGAAATTAAGCCTTTGCTAGCATCTGAATTAATGAAAGGAAATAAGAGTACAGATTAAATTTGAAAGATCTAAATTCATTAAATAAACATATTTGTTATTCTTGTAATAAAGAGATCGACTTTATTTGGTCAAGCGGAATATATAACAGTAATGCAAAAGCTAGATTATGTTTTGAATGCAAACAAAAACTTATAGAAAATGCTTATAAAAACTCCATTTAAAATACTTTATTTCATTTTATTTATTTCCTCTTGTAGTGATAGTGAAAATGAAGCTAATGCACAATTTCCAGTATTGAATTCAGAAACTGTTGAAGTCTACTTATTAAATACTCTAAATGATTCTAGAGGATATTGTATCGATATGATGGGTTATAAAACTAATGGAGATATTAATAGGCCCTTACAAGCCCATTCTTGTTATTCATATCAAGGTGAAATTTCAGTAGATCAAGGTTTTATTAAAGCTAATATTGAAAATGAAGAATTTAATATTCTTCACTTTAATGTATGTATGGAGTTAACTGAAAACAAAGCAGGTTCAAGTTTAAAATTGAGTAGCTGTAACAAAAATGATAATCAGAAGTTTATTTTACAGAGCGATGGAAAAATACAACCAAAAAGCAATTTAAATTTATGCCTTACTGTTTCTGATAATTTTCGTGAAGGTGGAGGTGGTAACCCTGTTCATTTGATTAGAAGTTTAACTTTAGAGAATTGTGATGATAACCTTTCAGATAGACAAAAATGGGGAACTAGAAAGTCAAATTAACATCAAAAATATTATTTATTAAGTTATCAATAAATATTTCTTTAATCAGCGGAGTATAATCATTGCAAATCAAATTTAAATTATTATTTATATCATAGTTAACTTTGAATTAATATTGTTTTATTAAAAAGTTTAAAAGATTTAAATAAATTACATAAAAAAGTTATATTATGAAAAAATCAATTTTAATTTTATTATTTAGTTTTTCTGTAACTCTATCATTTTCTCAAGAGCCAACTTTTACAGTTCGTTATTTTGATGTAATGCCAGGTGCAGAACAAGCTTTAGCAGATTTGTACGATTCTTACTTTGAAGGAGTAGAGTTTAAATCTGGAGGCCTATACTTAGAAAGAATGGATCGTGGTGATGTTCTTGGGACCCACAGAATAGTTTTTTTTGGTGAACTTGGGAATTGGGGTATAGCTGATGATCAAAAAACTCGTCAAGATTGGCAACTTTTTTGGGAAGCTAGAAATAAGTTTATTGAAAAAAGAGGTCCTTCTTATAGTGGAAGAATTTTAGCATCAAACGGAAAGAACCCAGCAGATTTAAGATACTTTCAAATGTTTGATATTGAAGTTTCAGATCCAGCTAAGTTTGCTGCAGCTCACAACAAAATTGTTGAGCAAATAAAAGATGCTACTGGAGATAATGCTGTCATGTTTGGAACATATGATGTTGGAAGTCCAGGATCTGCAACTCATTGGATTGCTACAGGAACAACTAATGTCGGACCAATGATGAGATGGTATATGAATTCAGAAAAATATGAAAAAGAGTGGGCAGATTATTATAAAAATAGAGGTGAAGTTAAAACTTTAAGTAAGTATAGTTTAAGAATATTAAGAGATTACGGATCTTTTAATTAAACTTTATTACAAAAAAAGGGATAATAATTTATTATCCCTTTTTTATATTTAAAATAATTATTTAGTTAACGACACCAGCATCAAACTTTAAAGTTCTTGTTGCCATATTTAGCTTTCCAACAGCAAATATTATATTTCCATCATTAATATTGTCTAATGTCATGAGTTCAAATATTTGACCATTTCTTCTCCAAACTCCCTGAAGAGTTCCTCTTAAAAAATTTTCTCCTTGTTGACCCCAAACAAGGCCTGTAAATTCACCACTATCATCAGTATCTAATTGATTAGTAAAATGGTAAGTTAAATAAACTGCAGAATAATCTCCATTTTCATATCCAATTGCAGCACCTGAGCAATTCACAACATTACTGTCAACACCAAGGGTGACAGAATCAACATTAAAATCTGCTTTAAATGCATTTGAAAGATCTATTAAATCTTGTGAGTAAGAAAATGAGGTTGCTAAAATTGTTAGTAAAATTGTTTTTAATAATTTCATATTTATTGTTTTTAATTGTTATTTAAATAAATATAAATAAGATTTTAATTTTTGCTGTTAATAAATTATGAAAACCTCTATAGAAATTACGTTAATGCCATTAAATAATAATTATAAAAGAGATAATTAAAAGCTTTATACTTTCTATAAGAAATGAAGGATTTGAAATTTTAGAAAACCCCCTAAAAAGTATAACAAAAGATATAAATAGTCAATCAAATACAAAGAAGTATACTTTCTGTATCGGTAAATAAATATAGATTCCTTGATTACAATTTCTAAACTTTAAATTAAAGCAATCTTAATAATTTAAAGACTTTTATTTAAAAATTATTTCAAATTAAATTAATTAGATATTTTATTTACAAGTATAAATTTAAATATGAAAAAATTTATATTTATACTTATTGCCTCGTGTTCAATTTATTCTCAAAATAATAATCTTGTAACTGGTCAAGTTGTTG
>NTKN01000001.1 GCA_002457715.1 Cryomorphaceae bacterium MED-G14 | reverse complement strand
AAGAAATTTCCAGAACCTGAGACTTTATTTGATGATTATTCTAATAGAGGATCGGCAGCTAAATCAGCAGAAATGAATTTGTTAACCCACATGCAATATATGCATGATAGTAAAGTTAGGCCGCAAGTAATTGAAGAAATGAGAAAAGTAGAACCTGAAATTGTTTATGTCAGAGGTGATGGTACATTGATGAGACCAACTGCAAGAGGATTTAATGGACCCTTTGGAAGAGCAAATGAGGAGCAAAGAAAAAAATATGATGTAACCTTAGACAAGATAAGTGAAGATTTCAAAAAGAATTGGCCTAATATGAGTGATAAGGAAAAGATGAAGTGGAAATTCCAAAGATATATGCAAGATTATCTTGCAACAATTTCATCAGTCGATGATAATGTAGGCAGGGTCCTAAATTATTTAGAGGAAACTGGTTTAGATGATAACACAATAGTGGTTTACACATCTGATCAAGGTTTTTACTTGGGAGAACATGGATGGTTTGATAAGAGATTTATTTATGACGAATCTTTTAAAACACCACTAATGATTAAGTGGCCAAATAAAATCAAACCGGGAATTACCAGTGATGAAATGGTTCAGAATTTAGATTATGCTCAAACTTTTTTAGAAGCTGCTATGATCGAGGTTCCAAGTGATATGCAAGGTGAAAGTCTTATGCCATTACTTTTGGGTGAAAATGATAAGTGGACAAGAGAGGAGGTTTATTATCATTATTATGAATATCCATCTGTTCACATGGTTAAAAGACATTATGGAATTGTCAATAAAGAATATAAACTTGCTAGATTTTATTATGATGTAGATGAATGGGAATTGTACGATAGACTAAATGATCCAAACGAAATGAATAATGTTTATGATGATCCAAGTTATTCTGATGTAGTTAAAGAATTAAAAGTTAAACTTCAAAATCTAAGAGCTAAATATCAAGATTCTGAAGAGCTTGACAACAAATTCTTATATTAAACAAACAAATAATAAAGATTTTTTAAATTAATTATATTTTTTTTAAAAAAAGTATAATTAATATGTATTTCAGGCTTTTTTAATAATTTACAATCATAAATATTTATAAATTAACGATATGAAAAATATAATTTATATATCAATTCTTTTTTTATCGTTAAGCATAAGTTCTCAAAATTGGATTAACGATTCAAATTGTGATTCACAATCTTATGCAATTTTAAATGAAGCAATTACTCATTTAGCAAATCTAGAGCAGCTAACAGCAGTTGGAATGGCTAAAGCAGCTAAAATGACTGATTCTGGCTGTGAGTGTGCAAAATTAGTTTTAGCTGCTGTCTCAACTAATAATCCAAATGTAGGCACACGAAAAAGTAAATTGGAAAATGTTAATATTCAATTACTTTCTGGTGAAGAATATGCATGGTATCAACTATTATTAGAGACCACGAAAGGTGAAGAAAATGATTGGACTAATACATATACCAATTCAATTCAAAAGTATCCCTCAAGTCCATTAATTAATTGGGTTGGCATTGGTGGTTCTGGTTCAGGCTGGGATGGTTACATGGAATTTTCAAAAAAATTTCCTGAAAATTCGTCAGCTGCCCATAACATGATTGCCTATGGTTATGCAAATGGAGTTTATGGTGATTCTCCAGATTTTAAATCAGCATATGAATCAATTGAAAAATCCATTGAACTTCATGAAGGCCCAAATGCTTTAGATTCAAGAGCTGAGATAGCTGCAATGCAGGGAAATTATGAAAAAGCATTAATGGATCAATTAAGAGCTCGAGATTACGCTTATTTTGCATCCCCATATCAACCTAAGTTAATGACATATTGGAGATCAGTTAATAAAGAAAATTTAGTGGAAAATTTAAAAAATGCCCAAAAAAATATTCAGAATGCAATTCTTAAAAGAGATTATGAAGAATTTAAAAAATATATTACTGATGAAATGCAATTAGTTTCTGGTGACTCGAACTTACAAGATTTCTATAATTTTACAAATGAAAGTTTCTCAAGAGGTGCTAATGTAACATGGAAGAGTTTTGAATTAAGGGATATCAATGTTATGTTTTCACCAAAAATGGATATGGCAATTTTAACATTTTATGCCGATGGGTCTTATACTATTAATGACTCTAATGAATCAATTGATTACAGTACCAGAGCATCGTCTGTTTGGATTGCAACTGATAATGGTTGGAAAACCGTTCATACAAATTGGGCACCATATGGTGGTGGATTTGGAATACCAAAAATATAGATTCATAAAATTTTTATAGAAACCCAAGATTTACTTGGGTTTTTTTATGCTAAAATAAAATCCAGGTAGTGAACAAATTACTGCAGAAATTGTAAATAATAATCCTATACTTGTAGATAACTCCTCCGAAATTGTTAATACATATGCAGCTGAAAAAAATACATATTCTCTTATTCCTATTCCACCAAAAGAAAAAACTGAAAGAATTGAAGAAATAATAAAAACAAATAAAATTTCTACAAGATTAGAATCAATTTTTAATGAAAAGAGGATAAGAATTATAGAAATAAATTGGAACAACTGAACTGCAATAGACATAAAGAAACTTTTTACAAAACCATTATTATTTTCAAAAACAACTTTTGTAATAAAGCTACCCATTGTAAATAAAATAAGAGATAGTATAATTTTATTAAATAAATTTAATTTTAAAATCAAATAATTGTCAAGAAAAACCAAAAGTATAAAAAGAACACCAAGACCGATTAATCTATCCTTAATTATTATTTTAATTGTTTGCGATACTTCCCAATTATATATTTTTTTAAATAAATACGTTTTATAAATATCACCACCAATACCACCTGGAACAAAAAAATTATAAAATATTCCAATTAAGTATATTTTACCATTTTCAAAAAATGTTAATTTAAAACCTGAAATATTTAGTAAATTTCTTAATCTTTCAGAAGCTATTATTTGAGAAATAAAATACGCAATGGGACTTAATAAAAAGAAATATAAATCTATTTTATTAAATATGGTGACAAGTGATTTTATGTCAATCCTATAAATTGTTAGATAAACAAATAATATGCTTAATGATAATTGAATAATTGTGATGTAAGTTTTTTTCACAAATATTAGAAATTAAAAACTAATTAGAAGCAATAAACTTCTTAGGAGTCGTTCCAAACTTATTTTTGAAAGTACTTATAAAATGGCTTGATGTGCTATATCCTAAATGAATTGCAACTTCATTGACGTTGTAATTTTTTGATGTTAACATTTGTCTTGCTACATTCATCTTGTGTTCAATTAAATAACCATAAACAGTATTACCATAAACTTGCTTGAAACCTTCTTTTAAATTTTTGACTGAAATTTCAACTTCATTTGATAAGTTAACTAATGATGGTGGGTCCTCCATTCTATCAATTATAATTTCTTTTGCTTTTTTAATCTTTTTTACATTGTTATCATCAGATAAAAACGGACATAGATCTATATCAAGATTTGTTGATGAATTAAAGTAAACACTTAAAAGTTCAAAAATTTTTCCTTTTAAGTATAGTGATTTAACGTTACTACCAATTTTTTCATTTAAAAGTTGATTTAAAATAGCCAACATTGAAGGAGATAATGGTTTGTCTTTATAAAATTTCTTATTAATATTATTTTCACTTAAAAAAGGAATTGTTTCGGAATCTTTTGAAAATAAGCCATGTAATTTTTCTATACTAATTAATAGACTAATTAACCTCGTTTCAGGATCAATTCTTGCATCTACTGGAAGTGGGTCAATTGGGTTGTATAATAATATGGAAATTTCATTTTTTAATGGAAGGCAATAGTTGCCATTATTGTAAATAAAATTACACTCACCTTTAAGACAAAAATGAAATTGAATAAAATTTGTCTTAGTTTCAAAAAAAATTGATTTTGTTTGTTGATCAATATTTGAAAATTTGAATAGCATAAGATCATCATCAATTTTGTAATTATTTTCAGAGTTAATTTTAATTTTTCTCATTTTAGATTTTTAAAAATAATTAATTACCTAGTTTAAACACTAAAATAGTAAATGTAAAATTACTAACTTTTTTAAGTAATTAATACAATGTTAAGTTCCTATTCTTGCGTGATTTTTTTTATATTAAATGATTATGATCTAGAAAATAATATTTATGAGTAAAAAAATTTTAGCATTGATTATATTTTTTGTTGTAAATCATAATAATAGTCAGTGGATTAGTTTAATAAAGGATGATTTATCTAACTGGGAAATAAAGCAGGGTGATGCTCAATTTAAATTAAATGATGGAGTTATATCAGCTGTATCAGTATTAAATTCACCTAGTACTTACCTGGGCACAAAAGATTTTTATTCAGATTTTATTTTAGAATTTGAAGTATTTGTTGATAAAGGTCTTAATTCAGGAGTTCAATTTAGAAGTTTAATTAATAAAAATGCTAACAGTAGAAATAAAGTTTATGGATACCAATGTGAATTAGACACTGATGAATTTAGACGATGGTCAGGTGGTATCTATGATCAGTCAAGAAGAGGGTTGTTTTTATATCCAATAACATTCAGTGAAAAAAGTAGAAATGCATTTATAAATAATCAATGGAATAAGTTAAGAGTTGAATCTATTGGAAATGTAATTAAAACTTGGGTTAATGGTATACAATGTTCATATTTAATAGATGATACATCTAATGAAGGATTTATTGCTTTGCAAATACATAGTATCAATAGTAAAGAAAATGTGGGGAAAAAAGTTATGTGGAGAAATATCAGAATTCTAAAATCTAATCTTGAAAATAATTTGTGGAGTAATCAATCTCATGTTAGAATTATAAATAATATAGATAATTTTTTATGCAGTGATGAAATTCGTTCTGGTTGGAAGTTTCTATTTGATGGTAAAAGTGGTAATGGATGGAAAAGTGCTAATAAAAATGTTTTTCCTGAGATTGGTTGGGAAATTAATGATGGCATATTAAAGGTATTAGAGTCAGATGGTACTGAATCAAATTTTGGAGGTGATATTATTACTGTTGAAAAATATTCAAATTTTGAATTTGAACTTGATTTTAAAATATCAAAAGGAGCAAATAGTGGGATTAAATACTTTGTTGACCCTAAAAAATATATTGTAACTGGCTCCTCTATAGGCCTAGAATATCAAATTATTGATGATTTCAATCATCCAGATGCGAATAAAGAAATTAGTGTATACGAATCAAATGGAAATGATAAAAAGTTAACAAAAAAATATATTAAAACTAACCGAACTGTTGCATCTCTATATGATTTAATTGAAGCTGAAAATTTAATGGAGAGTAGATCAAAAAGACCTGTAAGACCCAATTCATGGCACAGAGCGAGAATAATATCAAAAAATGGTCATGTAGAACATTGGTTAGATAATATTAAAGTATTAGAATATAATAGATTTTCTCAAATGTTTAAATCTTTAATAAAGTATTCTAAGTATTCTATATTTGAGGATTTCGGAAGATTAAATAGTGGACATATTCTTCTGCAAGATCATGGAAATGAAGTTAGTTTTAAAAATATTAAAATCAGAAAATTACAATGAAAAAAAATAGACGAAATTTTATAAAAAAAACATTGTTGTCATCTCTTGCCCTGAGCTCATATAGCTTCGCTAATTCTTTATCTGCAAAATCTTACAGAAAAATAATTGGGTCAAATGATAGAATTAAAATTGCTTTCCAAGGATTAGGAAGAAGAATTCCTGGTCTTCTTAGTGCAGCAATCTCTCAACAAAATATTGAAGTGACTTACCTATGTGATGTAATGGATGACCAGATTGCTAAAGCTTCAAAAAGATTTTTTGATTTAACAGGTGATCAGACCAAATCAGAGAAAAATATTCATAAGATATTTGAGGATAAAGATGTTGACGCAATTATTATTGCAACACCTGATCACTGGCATGCATATGGGGCTTGTAAAGCTATGGAAAGTGGAAAACATGTTTATTTGGAAAAACCTTGCAGTCATAATATGAAAGAGAGTGAATTACTTGTTTCATATCAAAAATATTTTAACAAAGTAGTTCAAATGGGTAATCAGCAAAGATCATCGCCTCATACTATTGAGCTTATTAATAAAATAAAACAAGGTGCTGTAGGAAAAACTTACAAGGCAACTGCATTTTATCATAGCAACAGACCTAGAGTTCCGAATCAAGTTTTTGTTCCTGTTCCTAAGGGTTTAGATTGGAATTTATTTCAGGGACCTGCTGTAAGGAGAGAGTATACTTTTAATACTTGGGATTACAACTGGAGGTGGTATGGATGGGATTATGGCACTGGTGAGGCTGGTAATAATGCCACTCATGAGTTGGATATTGCCCGATGGGCATTAAATGTAGATTATCCAAATCATGTAGATGTTTATGCAGGTAAATACCATTTTGTTGACGATGGTTGGACTATGTATGATACTATGGAAGCAAAATTTAAGTTCGATAATGGAAAAGCAATTACATGGGATGGTCAAAGCAGAAATGCATTTGAAAAATCAAAAGAAGGAGGAAGAGGAACTAAAATATGGGGATCTGAGGGTTCAGCCTTTGTTAACAGGGCAGGTTATCAGCTATATAATTTAAAGGATGAGTTAATGTTTGATAGTTTATCGCTTGAAAATAAGAATAGATACTTATCTGGTGGAAATATTAGTAATATGACAAACCTTCATATGAAAAACTTTTTTGAATCCATTAGATTTGGAGAAAAGTTAACATCTCCAATTTCCGATGCGGTCATCAGTCAAAGTTTGGTTCATTATGCAAATATTTCATACAGATCCAATCAATCTTTATCTATAGACACTAATTCAAAAAAAATTAAAAATAAAAAAGCAATGAAATTTTGGTCTCGTGATTATGAGAAAGGTTGGGAAATAAAAAACCCAAACTAGTTAGAGTCAAGAGCTTTAAGACGATCTAAAAGTGGGGGATGAGAGTAGTGGATAAAAACATAAAGTGGGTGAGGATATAAATTTGTCAGGTTATCTACAGATAGTTTTTTTAAAGCCAACTTCAAACTCTCACCATTGTAAGTTTTTTTAGCAAAATCATCAGCTTCAAACTCATTTTTTCTACTAATTATGTTTCCAAATATTCCAAGAATTAATCCAATTGGGCTGAAAAGAAGACTAAATCCAATTAGACCCAAATGAAATGCATCAACTTCTGCACCAAGTGCTGTAGAAATCTCCGGTAATTTAGTACACAACTCAAACAGATAACACATTAATCCAATTTGAATGATCGATATTAACATTCCTTGCTTGATATGATTTTTTTTGTAATGTCCAACTTCGTGAGCTAGAACAGCAACTAATTCTTCCTCTGTATGTTTTTCAACGAGAGTATCAAAAAGAGCAATTGTTTTTTTGGGTCCTAAGCCTGAAAAATATGCATTTGCTTTTGAAGATCTTTTTGAACCATCGATTATAAATATATTTTTTAGTGAATATCCAATTTTCTTTGAATAATTCTGAATTTTATGTTTAAGATTTCCATCTTCAAGTGGACTTAGTTTGTTGAAAATTGGGACTATTAATGTAGTATAGAACATATTCATAAAAATTGTAAACAATGATAAACCTATCCACAACCAAATCCAAAAACCCTCAATAAAATAGTTATATAAAAATAGAGCAGCTCCAAGTAATAAACCACCAATTAGGATTGACATAAAAGTTCCTTTTATTATATCCATTAAAAATGTTTTCAAACTAGTTTTATTAAATCCAAATTTTTCTTCAATAACAAATGTAGAGTAATAGCTTATTGGAATACTAATAATCATATTTATTAAATAAAAAAACAAGAAGAATATTGCAGATTGCAAGAATGAAGAACTATAAATACCATATATATAATCACTTACATACCCGTAGATCCCTGTTGCCAAAATTAATAAGGTTAAACTTGTACTAAGAATAGATGATATTAGAGAAACTTTCCCTGTTGATTTTTTATAATTTTTTGATTTTAGATACTTTTCTTTATTATAAAAATCTTTAAGTTCATTTGGGATTTTATTTTTCCAATTTTTATCATTTATATAATCCAAGATAGCTGAGAATACAAAGTTAAATAGTATTAATGAACAAAATAAAATTAATAAATGCGTTGGTTCCATATTCAATTATGATAAATTTAAGTACACTAATTTTTTTTAAAAAAATTCCAAATTTCATTTACCAAATTTGAATATGATCTTAAAACATTATGAGCTCCATTTTCAATTCTTAAATAAAGAATTTCTTTTTGATTATCACAGTTTGAAAAACTGTATAGTCTGTTAATACCACTCTCATCGAAGTTTTCACCAACAAATTTTTGATCTGATTTTGAACATTTAAAAAATGTCGACCAGGTTTGAGCACTTTTTAAAGCATCTAAAAAAATGTGAGTTCCTGGACCATTACCTCCGTTGATTGGAATAATATTGTCTTTGACTCCATTTACTTGAAAAATAGAAATGGGTTGTGTATCCTTTTTTATTGGCATACTAATCATTAATTGGCTAACAATTGGCGCAATTGCTTTAAAATGATTTGTTTCAATAGCTAATTTATTAACCATTCCTGATCCATTAGAGTTTCCTATTGCATATATTTTTTCAAAATCTATATTTGAATAATTTTTTAGTTCATGTATTATTAGATTAGTGAATTCTACATCATCAGCTGTAGAGGATTCAGATCCTAAGTTCCATGAGTTTTTATGACCCTGTGGATAAATTCCTATAAATTCACCATTATCAGTGAATTTTTTTAAAATATTAATCCAGTTAGAATTTCTTCCACCATTTCCGTGATAAGCAAACACAATTGGATACATTTTTGAAGAATCAATTTCAGGAGGTGTTTGTATTAACACTGATCGTGTAAAGTTATAACCATTAATTTTCTGTGTAATAAATATTTCTGTTGTAGAAATAATTTTAGTAATTGAATCGGATTCAGTTTTTTTACATGAAATTAATAGAAAAAATAATAAAAATTTAATACAAGTTTTGAACATATATGATTTTAATTAGTGGAGTCGGAGGGAATCGAACCCTCGTCCAAACGACTGAAATTTTAGGTTTCTACAAATTTAGTTTTCATTTAATTTTCGTTAGTATTCTTGCTGAAAACTACATAAATACTACTTATCTTCATAATTTCAGATGACTATTGAAGAAATAGTTATCCTATGTTAACATAACAGTACCTCTATGAAATGATTGTCAACAAAAAAAATTTCGAGGTATCTCGCTTTTCTACCTTGTAGAACATGGCTAGACTTACTATAATTCAGTCTTAAGCAGCAAGAGCGTATTTATTTTCGCCATTTAAAAGTTTTAGTTGATATTAACGAGCTGTAACTAATCGCTCGACTTGCTTACTAATATTACTAGATCGCTGTCAAATCCAGTCGACCCCAAAATTTCAATGAACTAAATTGAAAGCAAAAATAGTAAATCTGATTACACTACGGATTTTAATACCAATAATTTCTCAAGAAGAAATTTTAATTTATCAAGTTTCAACATATTTTTTCCATCACTTTTCGATATTGATGGATCAGGGTGAGTTTCAATAAAAATACCATCAACACCAGATGCAATTCCAGCTTTTGCAATTGTTTCAATTAACTCTGGTTGACCACCAGTAATACCGCTATGTTGATTAGGCTGTTGAAGTGAATGAGTTATGTCTAAAACAACAGGAGCAAAACTTTTCATCTTTGGGATTCCTCTAAAATCAACAACTAAATCTTGGTAACCAAAAGTACTACCTCTTTCGGTTATAATTACATTATTGTTTCCAGAGTCTTTGACTTTTTGAATAGCGAATGACATTGAATCTGGACTCATGAATTGTCCTTTTTTTATATTCACAATTTTTCCAGTTTTGGCAGCAGCTACAATTAAATCCGTTTGTCTTGCTAAAAATGCAGGTATTTGCAGAATATCAACGTAATCGGCAGCATATTCTGCATGTTTTATTTCATGAATATCAGTAGTAGTTGGTACTGAAAATTCATTGCCAACTTTTTTTAAAATTTCTAAAGCTTTTTGGTCTCCAATTCCTGTAAAACTATCCAATCTACTTCTGTTTGCCTTTTTGAAACTTCCTTTGAAAACAAAATTTATTTCAAATTCTTTAGCAATATCATTGATCTCATCACATATTTCTAAAGCCATTTCTTCACTCTCAATAGCACATGGACCAGCAATTAAGAAGAAGGATTTTTTATTTGCAATTAATTCATTAAGATTAAACATCATTTGCAAATATTATGTTTTTTTTGATAATTCATATAATCTATCATCCTCTAATCTAATAGTTTTTTTAGGGTTTTTAGATATCAACTCATAATCATGCGTAGCCATTATAATTGACGTTCCGTTTAAATTAATAGAGTTTAATATATTCATAATTTCAATGCTTGTGGCAGGATCTAAGTTTCCTGTTGGTTCATCAGCTAAAACTAATTTTGGGTTATTTAATAATGCTCTTGCAATACTTACTCTTTGTTTTTCTCCTCCAGAAAGTTCATGTGGAAATCTATTTGAATAATCATTCATTTTAACTTTTTCTAAAACATCATCTACTCTTTCTTTGATTTTTTGTTTATTTTTCCACTCTGTTGCTCTTAAAACAAATTCTAAATTTTTTGTAACAGATCTATCAGGAAGTAATTTAAAATCTTGAAAAATAACACCAATTTTTCTTCTTAGAAAGGGTATTTCTTTTCTTTTAATTTTAATTAAATTGTATTTGAGTACTGTTGCTTCTCCAGTGTTGACAGGTATGTCTGCATATATAGCTCTTAAAATACTACTTTTACCACTCCCAGTTTTTCCAATGAGGAAAATAAATTCTTTTTCATCAAGTGTTAGATTAATATTGTTGAGATTTTTTTTATCATTTATTTTAATTTCTACCTTATCGAATTTTATAATTTTTTCCATTAGAATTATTATACAAAGTTATTAATTCATTTATTTATTTAGTTTTTTTTTAACAATTCTAATAAATATTGTTATAAGTATGATTAAATCTAATATATATGGAAATAATTAGTCATATTTACCAAAAAATTTTATGTGCGGAATTGTTTGTGCTTTAAATATTAATCAAGATTCTTCCAAGCTGAGAAATCATGTTTTGGAAATGTCAAAAAAATTAAGACATAGAGGTCCTGATTGGAATGGTATTTATTGTGATGATAATGTTATACTTGCACACGAAAGATTAGCTATTGTTGATCCAAAGTCTGGAAAACAACCTTTGTATAGCAAAGATCAAAGATATATTTTGGCTGCAAATGGAGAAATTTATAATCATAAAGAACTTAGATTACTAACACAAGATTATGAATATCAAACTAACTCTGATTGTGAAGTAATTATATCCTTGTTTGATACATACAGAGAGGGTTTTGTTGATAAAATGAATGGAATTTTTGGTTTTGTAATATACGATCAAAAAGAAAATGAATTTTTTATAGCAAGAGATCACATGGGAATTATTCCACTATATGTTGGCTGGGATAAAAACAAAACCTTATATGTCTCATCAGAATTAAAAGCTCTTGAGGAAACATGTAATAAAATTGAAGTATTTCCACCTGGTCATTTTATGTCAAGTAAGGATTTGAAATATAAAAAATGGTATGACAGATCCTGGATGAGCTATGATAATGTTAAGTCTAATAATACCAATTTAGATGATTTAAAAGAAGGTCTAGAAAATGCTGTTCATCGTCAACTTATGAGTGATGTTCCATATGGAGTTCTTTTGTCGGGTGGTTTAGATTCATCAATTACTTCCGCATTAGCTAAGAAATTTTCAAAAAATAGAATTGAAAATGATGATAAATCAGAAGCTTGGTATCCGCAATTACACTCTTTTTCAGTTGGCCTAGAGGGATCTCCTGACTTAAAAGCAGCTAAATTAGTCTCAGAACATATCGGATCAATTCATCATGAAATTACTTTTACCGTACAAGAAGGTTTGGATGCTATTAGGGATGTAATTTATCATATAGAAACTTATGATGTAACAACTGTGAGAGCTTCAACTCCAATGTATTTAATGGCAAGAGTCATTAAGTCAATGGGAATTAAAATGGTTCTTTCTGGTGAAGGTGCTGATGAGTTATTTGGAGGATATTTATATTTTCATAAAGCTCCAAGTCCTGAAGAATTTCATAAAGAAACTGTCAGAAAGCTTGATAAACTATATCAATATGATTGTCTGAGAGCAAACAAATCACTAGCTGCATGGGGTATTGAAGGAAGAGTCCCGTTCTTAGATAAAGAATTTATTGATATTGCCATGAATATAAATCCTGCAGACAAGATGATTACAAATGAAAAAATGGAAAAATGGGTGGTTAGAAAATCGTTTGAAGATTATCTTCCAAAAGAGGTAGCCTGGAGACAAAAAGAACAGTTTAGTGATGGAGTTGGTTATAGTTGGATTGATAGTTTAAAAGAATTAGTAAATAATGAAGTTAGCGATAAAATGTTTGAAAATGCATCTGAAAGATTTCCTTTTCAAACACCCCAAAATAAAGAAGAGTATTTTTACAGGTCTATCTTTGAATCACATTTTCCGTCACAAGCTGCAGCTGAAACAGTTCCATCAGTACCCTCTGTAGCATGCAGCACTCCGATCGCCCTTGAGTGGGATAAAGCTTTTAAAAACCTTAATGATCCATCAGGTAGATCTGTTTTAAACATACACAAAGATTCTTATTAGAAAACTCTCTTACAAATTGTTAATAACTTAGGGTTATTCTTTCCTGTTAAATCCTATTATTTATACCCTTTTAAGGTATATTTGCAACAGGTACAACTAATTATAAAAAAATAATGAGTAAAGATCAAAATCAACAGTATTCTGCTGATAGTATTCAGGCCTTAGAAGGCATGGAGCATGTTAGAAAAAGACCCTCAATGTACATTGGAGATGTTGGTTTTAGAGGTCTTCATCATTTAGTATATGAAGTCGTTGATAATTCTATTGATGAAGCTATGGCAGGGCATTGTTCTAAAATATCGGTTATTATTAATAATGACGATTCTATTTCAGTTGAAGATGATGGTAGGGGTATTCCTGTTGGTATTCACCAAAAAGAAGGTGTTTCTGCACTTGAGGTTGTAATGACAAAAATTGGTGCGGGAGGTAAATTTGATAAAGACTCCTATAAGGTTTCAGGTGGATTACATGGTGTTGGAGTTTCAGTCGTGAATGCACTTTCCGATCACTTGACAGCTGTTGTTCACAGAGATGGTAAAGTATGGCAGCAGGAATACAAGAAAGGAAAAACATTATATCCAGTTAAAGAAGTTGGTAAAACAGATAAAACAGGTACAATTGTAACTTTTAAGCCTGATTTATCAATTTTTAAGGATGTTGAAAAATATAATTATGATACTCTCGCAAATAGAATGAGAGAATTATCATTTTTAAACAAAGGAATACATATTTCATTAACTGACAAAAGAAAAAAAGTTGATGGAGAATTTTTAAATGAAGAATTTCATTCTGAAGAAGGACTAAAAGAATTTATAAAATTTCTTGATGAAAATCGTGAGCCACTAATTCCTGAGGTTATTGCAATTGAAGGAGAAAAAAATGATATACCTGTTGAAATTGCTATGGTATACAACTCTTCATTTAATGAAAATATTCACTCTTATGTTAACAATATTAATACGCACGAAGGAGGAACTCATTTGTCAGGTTTTAGAAGAGGTTTAACATCAACTTTGAAAAAATATGCTGATTCATCAGGTCTTTTAGACAAAGTAAAAGTAGAAATTGCTGGGGATGATTTTAGAGAAGGATTGACTGCAATTATCTCAGTTAAAGTTTCTGAACCACAATTTGAAGGACAAACAAAAACTAAATTAGGTAATAAAGAAGTTACTTCTGCTGTCTCACAGGCTGTTTCTGAGATGCTTGAAAACTATTTAGAGGAACATCCATCCGAAGCAAAAATGATTGTAGATAAAGTGATTTTAGCAGCACAAGCTAGACATGCTGCTAGAAAAGCAAGAGAAATGGTTCAGAGAAAAACTGTAATGGGAGGAGGAGGTTTACCAGGTAAATTATCTGATTGCTCAGAACAAGATCCTTCATTATGTGAAATATTTTTAGTAGAGGGTGATTCTGCCGGTGGAACTGCGAAGCAAGGTAGAGATCGAAATTTTCAAGCTATTCTTCCTCTCAGAGGTAAGATATTAAATGTTGAAAAAGCAATGCAACATAAAGTTTTTGAGAATCAAGAGATAATAAATATATATACAGCTTTAGGTGTAACAGTTGGTACTGAGGAAGATAGTAAAGCGTTAAATCTCGAAAAATTAAGATATCATAAAATTGTAATTATGTGTGATGCTGATGTTGATGGGAGTCATATATCAACACTTATTTTAACTTTTTTCTTCAGATACATGAGGGAATTAGTAGAAAGTGGACATGTATATATTGCAACACCACCTCTTTATTTAGTTAAAAGAGGTAGTAAAAAAGAATATGCATGGAATGATGATGATAGAGATAAATTGCTTGACTCTTTTGGGAATGGAGCTTCTATTCAAAGGTACAAAGGTCTCGGTGAAATGAATGCAATTCAACTTTGGGATACAACTATGAATCCAGAGTCAAGAACATTTAGAAAAGTTACAATTGATAATGCCGGTGAGGCAGATAGAGTTTTTTCTATGCTTATGGGTGAAGATGTTCCGCCAAGAAGAGAGTTTATTGAAAAGAATGCTACTTATGCTAATATTGATGCTTAAATTACACTAATATGAAAGTTACTATTGTAGGTGCAGGAAATGTAGGAGCGACGGCTGCTGATGTAATAGCTTCAAGATCAATAGCAAGTGATGTTACTTTGTTAGACATAAAAGAAGGTTTTGCTGAGGGTAAAGCTCTAGATATTATGCAAACTGCAACTACACGAGGTTTTAATACTCGAGTTGTTGGTTCAACATCAGATTATTCCAAAACATCTAATTCTGATGTTGTTGTAATTACATCTGGAATTCCAAGAAAACCAGGTATGACACGCGAGGAATTAATTGGAATAAATGCAAAAATTGTTAAAGACGTTACTAAAAGTATTTTAGAATATTCAAATAACCCAATTTTTATAGTTGTTTCTAATCCAATGGATTCTATGACTTACCTTACCTTAAATTCCTCTGGTTTAGATAAAAAAAGAGTAATTGGAATGGGTGGCGCTCTTGATAGTTCAAGATTTAAAACATATATATCACTTGCTTTAAATAAACCAGCAAATGATATTCATGCCATGGTTATTGGAGGTCATGGTGATACAACAATGATTCCATTATCAAGGTTTGCAAAATATAATGGTTTATCATTATCTAACTTTTTAAGTGAAAGTAAAATTGATGAAGTTGTTAAATCAACAATGGTTGGTGGGGCTACCTTAACAAAGCTTTTGGGAACTTCAGCATGGTATGCTCCTGGTTCATCAATTGCATATGTTGTTGACTCTGTTTTGAATAATCATAACAGGATAATTCCATGTTCAGTTTATTTAGATGGGGAGTATGGATTTTCTGATATATGTATAGGTGTACCTTGTGTAATAGGCAAAAATGGTGTTGAAAAAATAATTTCACTTGATTTAAATGATAAAGAAAAATCAATTTTTTCTAAAAGTGTTGATGTGGTTAATTCTATGAATCAATCTCTACTTAATCATCTCTGATATTTTATATATATTCATTATTTTGTTTCTGAATTACTAAATCATATATTTGCTAGCCAAAAAAATGAATTATGCATAAAAATGGTCTTGTCAAATTTATTGCAATTGTCTTTACATTAATAAGTATTCTTCAAATTTCTTATACATATGTTGTAAATAAGGTTGAGAAAGATGCTGAAAATTATGCCATATCAAAAATTAATTCCAACGAAAAAGACTTTTTGGTAAAAAGAGATCAGCTACAACGAATTTATCTTGATTCAGTTTCAGATATTTCAGTTTTTGGTTTTACAACCTACAAGGGTGCAAAAGCTAAAGAATTGAATAAAGGTCTTGATCTAAAGGGTGGAATTAATGTTATTCTTCAAATTTCGGTAAAGGATATACTTAAAGGATTAGCAGAAAATACTAATGACCCTGCATTTAATAGAGCTATTGATAGGGCAGATGAATTACAAAAAAGCACTGACGATACTTACGTTGAATCTTTTTTTATTGCTTTTGAAGAAGATGAATCCAATAGACTTGCCTCACCTGACATATTTGCTAATAGAACGTTGAGTGATGATATTAATTTTGAAATGAATAATAGTGAGGTTAAATCAATTATACGTTTAAAAATTGATGAATCAATTACCTCTGCTTTTGAAGTACTTAGAAAAAGAATAGATAAATTTGGGGTAACACAACCCAACATACAGAGACTTGGAAATTCTGGAAGAATATTAGTTGAATTACCAGGTGCCAAGGATGTAGATAGGGTTAAAAACTTATTACAAAGTACAGCTCAGTTAGAATTTTGGACCACAGAAAAAAACCAAGATTTTTTCAATTTTTTATCTCAAGCTAATCAAGTTATAATTGATTTAGAAAAAAATGAGGAGGATATTCAGCAGAATGATAATGAAATATCTGAAATTGATGATTTATTAGCAGATGTTGAAGTCAAATCAGATTCACTGAACTTACAAAAGAATCCTCTATTAGATTTAATTGTTGGAACTGGTTTTCAAGGCGGACCAGTTTTAGCTCAATTTAATTATAATGATCAAACTTTAGTAGAATCTTATTTAAATAACCCAAAAGTTAGACAATTACTTCCATCAAGTAAAAGATATACTAAATTTTTATGGGGTATCCCTGACCCAGATACAAATATTGTTGACTTGTATGTTTTAAAATCTAATAGAAATGATATTCCACCACTTAGCGGAAGTGTGGTTATAGATGCCGCTCAATCATATGATCAATTTGGAAATGCAGCTGTTTCTATGCAAATGAATGGAAAAGGTTCAAAAATTTGGGAAGATTTAACTGACCAAGCCTATAAAAATTCTAGTAATATTGCAATTGTTTTAGATGAGATTGTATATTCAGCACCTGGTGTTACCAATGGTGCAATTACTGGTGGTAGATCTGAAATTTCTGGAAACTTTACTTTAAATGAAGCAATTGATTTGGCAAACGTGCTTCGAGCTGGTAAATTACCTGCATCTGCTGATATCATTCAATCTGAAGTCGTTGGACCATCATTAGGAAAAGAGTCCATTGACAAAGGTATTAATTCATTTTTGATAGCTCTATTATTAGTTTTAGCTTGGATGATTTTTTATTATGGAAGAGCAGGATTGTACGCAGATATTGCTTTAGTATTAAATATTGTTTTGATTTTTGGTTTTTTATCTGGTCTAGGTGCAGTGTTAACACTACCGGGTATAGCAGGGATAGTATTAACAATTGGAATGTCTGTTGATGCAAATGTTCTAATTTTTGAAAGGGTTAGAGAAGAGATCTATAAAGAAAAAGGTTTGAAACAGTCAGTTTCTGACGGATTTAGTAATGCATTGTCTTCAATTTTAGATGCAAATATAACAACTGGTCTTACCGCTTTAATTTTATTTATTTTTGGATCTGGACCAATTAAAGGTTTTGCTACAACATTATTGATCGGAATATTAACTTCATTATTTACAGCAATTTTTATAACTAGGATGCTTGTTGAAAGACATATTTCCTCCAATAAAGAATTGTTTTTTTCTTCCTCAATTACGAAAAACTTATTTAGAAACTTAAAGATTAGTTTTCTTTCAAAAAGAAAGGTTTCTTACGTTGTTTCAGGATTTTTAATTTTTGTTGCTTTGGGATCCTTATTTACAAAAGGATTAAATCAAGGAGTTGATTTTGTTGGTGGTCGTTCATATGTAGTTAGATTTGCTGAGCCCGTTCCACAGCAAGATATACAAAGTAAACTTGTTGCTTCTTTAGGAAATGCTGAGGTTAAAACATTCGGATCTGAAAATCAGTTAAAAATTACTTCAAATTTTAAGGTTGATGATACATCAACTTCAGTAGATGATGAAATACATCAAATTTTATTCTCTGGTCTCTCAGATTATATTGGAGATATAAGTTTGAATGATTTTGTTAATGGAAGCGAAGAAAAACAGGTCGGTATAATGTCTTCTTTTGGTGTCGGACCAACAATTGCTGATGATATTAAAAAGAACTCTTTTTTAGCTGTATTTGGTTCATTAATCATTGTTTTTCTGTATATATTGTTTAGATTCAAAAACTGGCAGTTTTCATTAGGTGCAGTTTCCGCTGTTTTTCATGATGTTCTTGTTGTTCTAGGTATATTTTCTATTACATATACATTTATGCCATTTGACATGGAAATAAATCAAGCATTTATTGCAGCAATTTTAACGGTAATTGGTTATTCATTAAATGATACAGTTGTTGTCTTTGACAGAATTAGAGAGTATAGAAATATTAATAAGTCTTGGGAAGTAACAAGAATAGTAAATTCAGCTTTAAATAGTACTCTAAGTAGAACATTAAATACATCTTTTACAACTCTTGTTGTATTAGTATCAATTTTTCTTTTTGGAGGTGAATCAATTAGAGGATTTATGTTTGCATTAATTGTTGGTGTTCTTGTCGGTACTTATTCATCTGTATTTGTGGCTACACCAATTATGTTTGACACTTTAAAGAAAAAATTTACTTCTTAAAGTTTATTAAGGAATTTCTTACATTTTTATTTTTGACCAAAAGATCTTGAGCTTCCTGCCGTGATATTTTAAGTTCATTTATGAGCATTTTTTCAGCTCTATCTACTAATTTGTTGTTTGATAATTGCATGTCAACCATTTTATTGCCCAAAACTCTTCCCAATCTAATCATAAGAGTTGTAGATATCATATTTAATACTAGTTTTTGAGCTGTGCCAGATTTCATTCTTGTACTTCCTGTTACAAATTCTGGTCCTACTATGATTTCAATAGGTATTTCAGATACTTTTGAAAGAGGAGAACCTAAGTTGCATGTAATACAACCAGTTAGTATTCCTTCAGAATTACATTTTTCAATAGTTGAAACAACGTATGGTGTGGTTCCAGATGCAGCAATCCCAATGACAGAATCATTATTACCTATATTATAATTTTTTAAATCTTTCCATCCTTGAGATAAACTATCTTCTGCAAATTCTTGTGATTTTCTTATGGCTTTATCCCCACCAGCTATTAAACCAATAACTAAACCATCTGAAACACCAAAAGTTGGGGGACATTCAGAGGCATCTAAAATACCTAATCTACCACTAGTACCAGCACCAATATAGAAAAGTCTACCACCTTTTTTCATTCTTAGCTCAATCCTTTTTATAAGTTTTTCTATATCATTAAGTTTTTTTTGAACTGCAGCTGCAACTCTGTGATCTTCTTCATTTATGGATGAAATAATTTCACCAACAGATTTTTTTTCTAAATCATCATGATTTGAAGGCGTTTCTGTTATTTTTTTGAATGTCATAATCTTATATTAAAATAAACAAATTAAAATCAATACTAACAATTAGTTAATGTTAATATTTTTTAATGAGTAAGTATCAAACTCAGAAGATTTAAAATAACCAAATGGTTTTAGTTCAGGGTTATTAATACAATAGATATTTCCTTTTATTGAGGAGGGTGCCGCTGAAAATGGTCCGTTTTGAGTATTTGTTTGAACTACAATTTGTATAATATATTTAAAGTATTCCTCATCAATACCCTCAAGAACTATTTCAAGAGAATTATCTTTTATTTTATTTTTATTTATGAAATAAGAAAAAGAAAAAGTATTACCATCAAAATATTCATCACTTACTGGCTGTAAATTTCCTTTTGCATATTCAAATAGGTAGTAGTTTTCATATCCAAGTTCATCATCTATAGTTGTGATAATTTCAATTTCATCTTTATTTAAAGATTCTCTTGTACCTCTTTTAATACTTTTGATATTAGTTGAAGGATTTATTTTTTCTATACTTTGGTAATGATTGTCATTATAAATAATATTTAATTCATATTCAGACGACATAGAGATGTTTTCTATTTCAACATAATAACTATTATTGTCAAAAATTAAATTAAATTTTTTACCCGAATCAATTTCTCTTAATGAAACTTTTGCATCACTAATGAATTTTATTTGATTATCAAAATAACTTGAAGTTTCACTGATTAATACCTCTGCAAATCCTTTTTCTGTATTTATTTTTTTATTGATCTTAGCTTCGATTACAATTCTTTGATCATCAAATTCTAAATCTAAATCAATTACTTTTTCGCAACTTAATAAAGTACAGATAACAAATAAAACAATAGTCTTTTTCATTAGAATTTAAAATTATAAGTTATTGAAGGTACAATTCCAAAAATTGATATTTGAACTGCTTCATTTTTTAATTTTTCTGTATTTTCCCGAAACAAAATTGATGTTGCATTATCTCTGTTATATATGTTATAAATACCAAAAACCCATTCCCTTTTAATTTTTTTAACATCATTTTTTTTAGGTGTCAAGATTAAACTAAAATCTAATCTATGATAATTTGGTAGCCTGTAAGTATTTCTATTTCCATAATTGGGGATACTTAAATTCATATAATTATACTGTGCATTTGGATATGTAGTTGGTTGTCCTGTTTGGTATATAAAATTAGTATTAAGACTTAGCTTTTTGTTAATCTTGTAACTTGAATTAAAACTAATATCATGGGTTTTATCATATGGTGTTAAATACCATTCTCCATTGTTTATACCTAAATCATTTTCTCCAATTCCTCCAGTTTTTTGCTCTGATTTTGATATAGTGTATGCAATCCAAAATCTATGCTTCCCAGATGATTTTTTTACTAAAAATTCAGCACCATATGCTCTTGATTTGCCATTTAATAAAACAGTTTCTATATCATTATTTGCAATAAGATCTGCATCATCAATATAGTCTATTCTATTTTTAATTTTTTTGTAGAAAAACTCAGATTCAAAATTTAAAAACTCAAATTTTTTATAAAACCCTAATGCAAATTGATCAAGTTTTTGAGGTTTAATATAAGGACCAGATGGTGTCCATATATCTAGAGGAGTAGGAGAGTTGGTGTTTGAAATTAAGTGTATATACTGATTTAATCTGTTATAACTTAATTTAAAACTGTAAGAAGGATAATTTAATGATAAATTGATTCTTGGTTCTATATTGTAAAAAGATTTAATAATATTTTTATTGTTAAAATATTCATCTGAAAGTGGATTTGCACTCGAGTAAATACCAAGAAGATAATCATAAACTACAGGTTTATTGTTGAAATATTTTGCTAATCCATTTTGTTTTAACCTCAAAAATTGATTAAATCTCAAGCCATATCTTATAGATAATCTTTCACTCAAAGTATTTACAAAATCAAAATAGACGGCATTTTCTAATGCATATTTTTTATTCAGTGTTGATTGATTAATACCTGATGATGAATTAATTGGTTGAATTTTACCGGGATTAAAATTGTAGTAAATCAAACTAATTCCAGTATTAAATTGAAGTGAATTTGAATAATAATTTTTCAAATCAAACTTAATGTTTAAATTTTTTATCCCAGATGCCCAATCAAAGCCAACAAAGTTTAATTTTAAACCATAATAATAATCACTAAATATAATTGAGGTATTAGTAAATGTTTTATCATTTAAAAGGTGATTCCATCTCAAATTTAGTGTAGTGTTTCCATAGGAATTTGAAAAGGTTTCATTTAGTTTAAATAAATCTCTTCCAAAGTAACCTGAAAAAAACAATTTGTTTTTATCATCTATTACAAAATTCGATTTAGTGTTAAAATCATAAAAATATGCTACGTTATTGATATCTGTGAATTTTAAAAATAAATGAGCATAAGTTCCTCTTGAAGCAATTAAAAATGAACTTTTATTTTTTTGAATTGGCCCTTCAATAAGAAATCTGCTTGAAATAGCTCCAATTCCACCATTATATCTCAATTTATTCTTGTTCCCATCTTTTTGAAATACATCTAGGACTGAAGAAATTCTTCCACCATAACTTGCTGGTATACCACCTTTATATAGCTGAACCTCTTTGATAGCATCGGAATTAAATACGGAGAATAAACCAAATAAATGTGAGGAGTTGTATATTATTGCTTCATCAAATAATATTAAGTTTTGATCGGCTGCACCTCCTCTTACATTAAATCCGGAGGAGCCATCACCAGCACTACTAACACCAGGAAGAAGTTGAATTGATTTGAGTAAATCAGATTCACCAAAAACAACAGGTGTCTGTCTTATAGTTTGTCCTGATAATTTATTTAAGCTTAATATTGGCTTGTCTATTTCAATATTTTCATTGTCAATTATAATAGTAACTTCATCTAACTCCTCAAAACTTTGTTCTAGATAAATATCAAATGTTTGATTCTTATTAACGTTAATTTTTATGTTTTCCTCTGAGTATCCAAGGATGCTGTAATTAAAGGAGTATATGCCACTAGAAACAGTTATTGAGTAAAATCCATATGTATTTGAAACAGTTCCGATATTAAGTTCTGGTATAATAATATTTGCTCCAATTATAGCCTCATCACTTGATTTATCAAGAATATATCCACTTACAGTAAAATCTTGTTGAGAGTATAAATTGAAAGTTGAAGCTAAAAGTAGTATGAAAAAAAAAATGTTATTTTTCACTTTAAATAATGACCAAAAATAATGCCAGTAAACTAGGACATTTTACTTTCAAGATTGTCTTTAATTACGTCTAGAAACTCTTGAGTGTTTAAATAGTGTTGTCTTTTTAAATTACTTCCGTGAATGAGAATAGCCAGATCTTTTGTCATCATTCCTGATTCAACTGTTTCTATGCAGACCTTTTCTAGTAGGTTACAGAAAATTAATAATTCATTATTGGAATCAAGCTCAGCCCGATGAATTAAACCTCTTGTCCAAGCAAATATTGATGCAATTGGGTTAGTAGATGTTTCTTTGCCTTGTTGGTGCAATCTATAATGACGTGTAACTGTACCATGAGCAGCTTCTGCTTCCATAGTTTTACCATCAGGTGTTAGTAGGGTAGAGGTCATTAATCCTAAGGATCCAAAACCTTGCGCTACTGTATCTGATTGTACATCACCATCATAATTCTTACATGCCCAAACAAAACCACCTTCCCACTTCATTGCGGCAGCTACCATATCATCAATCAATCTGTGTTCATAAGTAATGCCTAAATCATTAAATTTATCTTTAAACTCATTTTCAAATACTTCATGAAAAATATCCTTAAATCTTCCATCGTAAGCTTTTAAAATTGTGTTTTTTGTAGATAAGTATAATGGCCATTTCTTTGAAACAGCTCTATTCATGCAAGATCTTGCAAACCCATATATAGAGGAGTCAATGTTATACATTCCCATAGCTATCCCATCTTCTTGGAAATTATAAATTTCCCATGTTTTTGATTCATCACCATTCTCTGGTGTAAATGTCATAGTAAGTTTACCCTTTCCGTGAGTAACAAAATCTGTTGCTCTATACTGATCACCAAAGGCATGTCTTCCAATGCAAATAGGTTTAATCCATCCCTGAACGTATCGAGGGATATTTTTCATGATGATTGGTTCACGAAAAACAGTACCTCCAATTATATTTCTAATGGTTCCGTTAGGTGATTTCCACATCTTTTTAAGAGTATATTCCTTAACTCTTTGTTCGTCAGGGGTAATTGTTGCGCACTTAATGCCAACATTGTATTTTTTTATTGCCTCAGCTGCATCAACTGTAACTTGATCATCAGTGAAATCTCTGTTTTTTAAACCTAAATCATAATATTTGATATCTAAATCAATATATGGTAAAATCAATTTTTGTTTTATAAAATCCCAGATTATTCTGGTCATTTCATCTCCGTCTAGTTCAACAACGGGATTAGTAACATTTATTTTAGACATGAATTACTTTTTAGCCTCTTTAATTCTAGCTTTTTTACCTCTCAATTCTTTGAAATAATAAATTCTAGATCTTCTAACTTTACCTTTTTTATTCAATTCAATTTTCTTGATGGAGGGTAAATTGATAGGAAAAATTCTTTCGATACCCACAGTTCCAGACATTTTTCTAACAGTAAAAGTTTTAGTCTTTCCAGTACCTTTAATTTGAATAACAACTCCTTTAAAAAACTGTGTTCTTGTTTTTTGTCCTTCCTTAATTTCGTAATATACTGTGATTGTGTCTCCTGATTTGAATGATGGAAATTCATTTTGGTTTATGAATTCATCTTGAACATATTTTACTAAAGATTCCATTTTTTTGTATTTATATGATTAACATACATATGAATCAGCGGTTAATCAACGGGTGGCAAACTTACATATTTTTTGTTTTTTAAAAAAATTATTTACTAAGTAAATCAGGTCTAATCTTTTTTGTTTTTTCAAAAGATTTTTTTTCTCTCCAATTTTCTATTTTCTTTTGATCTCCTGAAAGAAGTACGGCTGGAACTTCCATTTCGTTAAATGATGATGGTCTTGTGTAAACTGGTGGCGCAAGAATATTGTCTTGAAAAGAATCTGTCAACGCAGAAGTTTCATCATTTAATACCCCTGGAATTAATCGAACTATTGAATCACATAATACTGCAGCTGGAAGTTCACCACCAGATAATACATAATCACCAATTGAAATCTCCATTGTAACAAAATTATCTCTAATTCTTTGATCAATTCCCTTGTAATGACCACATATTATAATTAAATTTCCAGAGATTGACAGTTTATTACTTGTTTTTTGATCTAAAATTGGAGCATCTGGTGTCATATATATTACTTCTGAATATTTGTCATTTTTTTTTAAAAAATTAATACAATTGAAAATAGGTTCTATCATTAAGACCATCCCTGACCCACCTCCAAACTGATAGTCATCAATTTGTTTTTTTTTGGAGGATGAAAAATTTTTTAGATCATGAAAATTAATTTGAACAATTTTCTTATCAACAGCTCTTTTCATTATTGATCCTGAAAAAGGACTTTCTAGTAATTGTGGGGTTGCACTAATTATTTCAATTTTTTTCATCAATTTAGTCAAAAATTAGTCTTTCCTTTTCCCCATTAAGATCAATAAAAGTAATTTGATAAATATTCTCATTTTCAAATGAGCTCAACTCAGAAGTTGAATATATTGGTGTATCATTAATTTCTGAAAGAATGTAACCTGCTCTAACACCCATCCTATAAAGAGTTCCATTTCTGTTAACAACAACAACAACTCCGTTTTTTGTAGATTTTTCATCTAATATTTTTTTTGTTGCGTCCTTTAACTGCATTCCATAAAATTGAATATAAGTGCTTCTCTTAAGATTAACTTTTAATTTTTTTGTTATTCCTTTTCTGTCAATAACTACATCTAAAATATCTCCTGGTCTTTTTGAGTTCAAGTAACCTGTCAAATCTGAAAATTTTCTAATATCAACATCATTAATTTTTATTATAACATCCCCTTGTTTAATTCCTGCAATATGTGCTCCCATACTTTCATCGGTACTATTCACATAAAACCCCTCAGTTATTGATAGTTCTAATTCATTTGATAACTGGGTATTTAGACTTTGGCCAGTAACGCCCAACAGTCCCCTTTGAACATCGCCAAATTCAAGAATGTCTTCATAAATTTTTCTAGCTATATTACTTGGTACAGCAAATGAATAACCAATAAAACCAGCATTATTACTTTGTATAGCAGTATTTATTCCAATTAAGTCACCATTAATATTTACAAGTGCTCCACCGCTATTTCCACTATTTACAGCTGCGTCAGTTTGAATAAAAGACTGATTCTTCGAATCGTAGTCATTCAAATCTCTGGATTTAGCACTTATTATTCCAGCAGTAACAGTTGATGTAAGATTAAAGGGATTACCAACAGCTAAAACCCATTCTCCAATTCTTGTTTGATCTGAGTCTGCAAATCTTATGTAGGGAAATGAATTATTTCCAGAAATTTTTAATATAGCAATATCTGAATTTTCATCACTACCTATAATTTCTGCAACAAAAGTTTTATTGTCGTTAGTTGTTATTTCAATTTCACTTGCATTTTCAATTACATGAAAATTAGTTATGATATAACCATCACTTGAAACTATAACACCTGATCCAGTACCCACTGTTCTTCTATTTTGACCGTTTCCATAAAATAAGTCCCAAATACTATTATTCCCTTTAGAAAGTGCTGTATTTTTTACATGAACGACTGAATTGATAGTTTTTTCTGCAGCAATTGTAAAATCTGGGTTTTGAAAAAACCTTAACTGAGGGTTGGGGTCAATTTTTTGAAGATCTTTTGAGTAATTAATAGTGTTAATTGTATTGTTTGAGGCAAAGCTTTTTTCATCATTTAAAGATTTTAAAATGATGTTTATAAAAACTACTAGTATAATAATTCCAAAAATATTTTTTAATCTTTTCATACTTTTTTTTTGTAAAATTAATTTATTTGATTTTTTTCGTTTAATTTTTAACTTCTTTTTAACACAACATATAAAATTTATAAATTGAACAAAATGAATATTAAGTTTTCAAAATATCAAGGCACTGGCAATGATTTTATAATCATTAATAATATATCAAATTTCTTTCCAAAAAACGATAATAAACTTATAATTGAATTATGTGATCGAAAACTTGGTATTGGTGCTGATGGATTGATTTTAATTGATAAACATAGTTCTCTCCCATTTGAAATGATTTATTATAATTCTGATGGATTCATTGGTTCAATGTGTGGTAATGGAGCTAGATGTTCAGTTCATTTTTCTTTCATAAATAATATTATTAAATCTAAAACAAAGTTTAATGCTTTTGATGGAATCCATGAGGGCATTGTCGATCATGACATAATAAATATTTCAATGTCGGATGTTATCGGTTTTGAAAAATATGAAGATTACTTGTTTATTGATACAGGGTCACCTCATTTAGTAAAAATTGTTCAAGATGTTAATAATATAGATTTGATTAATGTATCGCAAAAAATCCAACACAATAAGCAGTTTAAAAAAGGTGTAAATGTTAATTATATTAGTAAGAGTAGTGACAATTCATTTAAAATTAGAACTTATGAAAGAGGGGTTGAAGATGAAACCCTTTCTTGTGGAACTGGTGCTGTAGCGGCGGCAATTGCTTTAAATATTTTATCTTTAACTGATATTAATAAGATTAAACTTGAGACAAAAGGAGGTCTTTTAAATATTAAATTTAGAAAATCAAAGGACATATACACTGATATATATTTATCTGGAAAAGTAAAAAAAGTTTTTGATGGTGTTATAAAGTTTTGAAAAAAGTAAAATACATCTTAATTATTTTAATTTTCGTTCTTGGACTTGCAGGAGGAAATTATTATTACAATATTTTTTTAAAAACTAATACTAAATTTAATAAAGATTATATTTTTTTACACATTCCTACTTCTTCTGATCAAAACCAGCTTCTCGATTCATTAAAAAATTACTTAACAGATATTCCAAAGTTTATTGAGGCAGCTGGTTATAAGGGTTATTTAGAGAACATTAAACCCGGTAGATTTAAAATTAAAAATGGAGACAACAATACTGAAATTATAAATTCATTAAGATCTCAAAATATTCCGCTTAAAGTTACTTTTAACAACGTAGAAACATTAAACCAGCTTTTTGGTCATATTTCATTAAAGATTGAAGCAGACAGTTTAAGCCTAGTAGAGATTTTTTCTGATAAAGATTTTTTAAATGATTTAAACCTCAATAATGAGTCAGTTTTTTCTTTATTTATTCCAAATACATATGAGTTTTTTTGGAACACCAGTGCATTACAGTTTAGGGAAAGAATATTAAAAGAGTTTGATGTTTTTTGGAATGATGATAGAATTAATAAATCCAATAAAATTAATCTGAATCCAATTGAGGTAATGACTCTTGCATCAATTGTTCAGAAAGAGACACCTAAGGTAGATGAGAGGCCGACAATTGCAGGAGTTTATTTAAATCGATTAGACAAAAGAATGAAACTTCAAGCAGATCCAACTGTTGTTTATACAATAAAAAAAAGAGATGGGTTTGATACAAAAATAAGAAGAGTTCTATATAAAGATTTAAGAATCAAATCTCCCTACAATACTTACTTTAATAGAGGCTTACCACCTGGTCCAATAGTTACACCTGATATTTCTGCAATTGAAGCTGTATTAAATCCTATGGACCATTCTTTTATCTATTTTGTTGCAGATGTTTCAAATCCAGGCTACCATTTATTTTCTAGAACAAATGCTGAACATAATCTGAACAAAAGACAGTATACCAAATGGTTAAGAGATAGAAACATAAGAAGATAAATAATTGATTATCAGATAATTAAAAAAATACTTAGTTTTGCAATGACAAATAGTCACTGACTATTTCAATTTTTTAGTATTGTTTTTTAAAATAAGACTAATATCATTTTTTTTAAAAGCCATTCTATTTGGCTTAGTATTCCTTCCCTCAAATTTAACCATTACGCCTCCTGATGATTTTAAATATAGTGTTTCTTTAAGTTACGATTTTGAACAAATTAAGCATACTGTTCCATTCATAAAAAAAGATTTTATTGGATTCAAAGAATTTTTAGGTTTTTTTGAATCTGGGTCTGATTACAAAAAAATTAATAGACTTGGTTATCTTGGAAAATATCAGTTTGGAAAATCAACTTTAAAAGTTTTAAAAATAGATTACCTAATAAATAATTTTATTAATGAACCAGCCCTTCAAGAAAAAGCTTTCCTTATGAATGTAATGAGAAATAAATGGATATTAAGAAGAGAGATTAGAAGATTTAATGGGCTAATGATCAATAATTTGCTTATAACTGAGTCAGGTATAATTGCAGCAGCTCATCTTTCTGGTCCTGGAAATGTAAAAAAATTTTTACGAAGCAATGGACAAATCAACTTAGATTTTAAAGATATTAATGGAACAAAGATTTCAGACTACATTAGAATATTTAAAGGATTTGATATTTCCAAAATTAGATCGGTAAGAAAACCAATCTTATTAGATTAGTCAGTAAATTTACTTGTTAAATCTTCAACATACTTACGAAAATGTTTATCTGTAAATGCTAAGTTATCAACTGTTTTACATGCATGTAGAACAGTTGCGTGGTCTCTATGTCCAATTTTATTTCCAATACTTGCTAATGATGCTTTTGTAAATTTTTTTGAGAAAAACATTGCTAACTGCCTTGCTTGGACGATGTGTCTTTTTCTAGTTTTTGATTGAAGTGTAGTAACATCCATTTGGAAATAATCAGAAACTACTTTTTGAATTTGATCAATTGAGATTTCTTTCTTAGTATTTTTAACAAATTTCTCAACTATAACTTTTGCAAGATCAATTGTGATTTTCTTTCTATTGAAAGAGGATTGAGCCATAAGAGAAATTATGGCTCCTTCAAGTTCCCTAACATTAGTCTTTATATTTTTTGCAACATAAAAAATAATTTCTTCATTTATCTCTACACCATCTAAAAGTAATTTATTTTTTATTATTGAAATACGAGTTTCAAGGTCTGGAGTTTGAAGCTCAGCAGACAACCCCCATTTAAATCTGGATAGTAGTCTTTGTTCAATTTCCTGCATATCAACAGGAGCTTTATCTGATGTCAAAATTACCTGCTTACCATTTTGATGTAAGTGATTAAAAATATGAAAAAATACATCTTGAGTTCCTGATTTACCTGAGAAAAATTGAACGTCATCAATTATTAAAACATCAATTAACTGGTAAAAATGAATAAAGTCATTTCTGTTATTCTTTTTCACTGAATCAATATATTGCTGAGTAAATTTTTCTGCTGATATATATAATACGGTTTTTTCAGGAAATTTTTGTTTAATATTAATTCCGATCGCATTAACTAAATGTGTTTTACCCAATCCAACACCTCCGAATATTAAAAGAGGGTTAAATGAAGTTCCACCAGGCCTATTGGAAACAGCATAACCAGCTGACCTAGCTAGCCTATTTGAATCACCTTCAAGAAAATTGTTAAAATTGTAATTTGGATTTAGTTGTGAATTAATCTTGAGATTTTTTATTCCAGGAATTACAAATGGATTTGTTAACTCGGATTTGAGAAAGTTTGATGAACTTTCAACTGTTTGTGAACTCAATTTAGGCTTATACTGACTTGGTATTTTTTCTGTGAATGTTTTTGACGACCCAAAATTATTTTCCATTTTGATAATGTAAACTAACTTGGCATCTTTTCCCAGCTCTTTGCTAAGTGATGATTTTAATATTTTAATGTAGTGTTCCTCAAGCCATTCATAAAAAAATTTACTTGGTACTTGAACACTGAGAATATTATCTTCAAGCTTAACTGGTTTTATTGGTTCAAACCATGTTTTATAAGCCTGCAGTTGTATATTATCTTTTATGAATTCTAGACAATTATTCCATACTGTTACTGCAGTCATTTAAAACTTTTATTTAATTTGTTGTTATTAAATTGATAAACTAGATTAAGTTTATCTTTATAATTACACAGACAAATATGTACATTTTTTTTTTAAAAAAAAATCATTTCACTATTGATTTTTAAAAAACTTTTTTTGATATTATAGACAAGTTAAAATCCTGTAATTTTTTGTTAAAAAAAACTTCAAAAATTAGAATTAATGTCAGATACTCTGAAACTGATACAATGTCTTTTGTTCACCATAGTAACTATTTAAAGTATTACGAAATTGGGAGACTTGCTTGGTTTAAAAATATAGGTTTTTCATATAAGAAATTAGAATCAGAAAATATTATTTTACCTGTAGTAGAAACAAAAATTAAATTTAGAAAACCAGCTTTTTTTGATGATGAATTAGTTTTAGAAACTACTATAATTAAATCACCATCATATTCAATTGAATTTAGTTATATTTTAAAAAAAAATAATGAGTTAATCAATGAAGGTTATACAAAATTAATATTTCTAAATAGTATTGATAAAATCCCTGTAAGGTGTCCAAAAAATATATTAAAAAAAATTAATGATTTCTTATAATTTTAAGATTATCATTTTTTATATTTTGTTCATAAATTTTTTTTCCATTTATTTTCGGAGCTAATACTCCTTTTTTTAATTTATTTTTTGATTTAAATATTCTTGCTTCATCCCATAAATTATTTTCTATAAAAGTTTTTAAAGTTTTATAACCACCCTCAACCAAAATACTTTGTATGTTATTTTTATATAGGAAATTAGTAATATTTTCAATATTTAAATCGTTACCATTGTGAATGTAGAGTGTATCTTTTGACTTAATTTTAGGATTTCCAATGACAATTTTAATTGGACTATTATTATCCCAATTTCTTGAATCTAAAAGTGGGTTGTCAAAATCAATTGTTTTTGACCCAACTAATATAGCATGTTCTTGACTTCTCCACTTATGTACATATTGTCTTGAAACATCGTTTGAGATCCAGTAGGGTCTATAATTATTTTTGTGTTTTGGAGAAATTATACCATCATCAGTTTCTGCCCATTTTAGAATTATATATGGTCTTTTTTTAGTTTGAAAAGTAAAAAATCTTTTATGTAATTCAAGACACTCATTTTCTAATACACCTACTTTAACATCGATATTATTATTTATTAATTGATCAATTCCTGACCCATTAACAAGAAGGTTAGGATCTTTGCAACCAATTATTACTTTATTAATTTTACTTTCAATAATTTTTTTTGTACATGGTGGAGTTTTACCGTAATGTGAACATGGCTCAAGAGTTACAACCATGGTGGAATTTTCTAAATATTTTTTATCGTTAATATTTTCAATTGCATTAATCTCAGCATGATTTTGACCAGGATGTCCAGTGTAGCCTTCACTTATTATTTTTCCATCTTTGAAGATCAGAGCTCCCACATTAGGATTAGGATAAGTGTGACCTAGTACTGAATTACCAATAGCTACACATCTTTGCATTAACAATTCATAATTCATTTTTAAATATTATAAGTAATTTTATAATGCTAAGTTAGAAATGAAATTTGACATAAGAAAAATTGAAAAAAAGGACAATTTATTTATAAAAAAAACTTTAATAAATGTGATGAATGAGTATGGTGTTCCGTCTGAAGGAACAGCTCTTGCAGATTTAGAATTGAATCATATGTACGAATCATATTTATTAGATAAACACATTTATTATATTTTAACCATTGAAAATAAAATTGTTGGAGGAGCTGGGATAGCACCACTTAAAAACTCAGATAAAAATGTTTGTGAACTTCAAAAGATGTATTTTCTGCCTATTGCTCGTGGTAAAGGTCTAGGTAGTTTGATGATTAAAAAATGTATAGATTATGCATCAAAATCTAGATTTGAATATTGTTATATTGAAACTATGCATAACATGATTAAAGCACAAAAACTATATACAAGTTACGGTTTTAAATTTATTGACAGTCCATTAGGAAACACTGGACATTCATCATGTACGGTATGGATGTTGAAAAAATTATGAGACTGATAGATTTTAAGCATCACGTTCAAGACAAGCTCCATTCCATATACAACCAAAATGAATGTGAAGTTATTTTTTATGAGTTAATTGAAAATTTTTTAGGTATATCAAAAATAAATTACCTAGTTGATAAGGAACATCTGATATTAGATTCTGAAATACTTATTATGAATCAAAAAATTAATCAACTAAAATTAAATGAACCTTTGCAATATGTAATAGGAAATAAAAAAATATTTGGAATAAATTTTAAACTTAATGATAGTGCATTAATTCCAAGACCTGAAACTGAAGAGTTGTGCTCTTGGATTTTATCTCATCAACTTAATGATATTAAAATTTTAGATATTGGAACTGGTTCTGGTCTTATAGCTTTGGTACTAAAGAAGCATGTTAAGAATAGTAAAGTCGATGGTTGGGATAACTCAATTAAGGCTTTAAATTTAGCTAAGTCAAATGCAACAAAAAATAATATAAATGTAAACTTTAAATTAAATGATATTTTTAATAAAGATATTCCAAAAAATGAATATGATTTAATTGTATCTAATCCTCCTTATGTTTCATATGATGATTACAATAAAATTCATGAAAGAGTAAAAAAATATGAGCCTAATAATGCTATTTTTGTTAATGATAATGATATATTAATTTTTTACAAGATTATAATTAAAAAGGCTTCAATATCTTTAAGAAAAAATGGTTATGTTTTTTTTGAGTGTAATGAAAAAAATATTGATTATGTTTTTAATATTTTAAAATATTATAGATTTAAAAATATTGAAATTAAAAAGGACTTTAGAGGTAAAAAAAGAATGATTAAAGCACAAAAATGAACCCAAAAGATAAAATTTATTTTTTAAGGGATGAACTTCATCATCACAATTATCTTTACTATGTTAAAAATGAACCTGTTATCAGTGATTATGAGTTTGATTTGAAATTAAATGAACTTATAAGTCTTGAAAATAAATATCCACAATTTTATGATCCTAATTCACCTACTGTTCGCATTGGAAGTTCTTTATCTAATGATTTTGAAAGTATTACTCACAAATTTCAAATGTATTCATTGGAAAATTCATATTCAATTCAAGATTTAAAAGATTGGGAAGCTAGAATTAAGAAAAAATTGGGAGTTGATAATATTTCTTATTGTTGTGAATTGAAACTTGATGGAGTATCAATTAGCTTATCATATGATTCAGGAATTTTTATTCAGGGTTTGACAAGAGGTGATGGAATCGTTGGTGATAACGTAACCAATAATTTAAAAACAGTAAACACAATTCCATTAAAAATCAAGAATGAATTAAATTTTGATATAAGAGGTGAGATTGTTATAGAAAAAAATGATTTTATTAAGCTAAATGAAGATAGATTAAATAATGGAGAACAAGCTTACATGAATCCTCGTAATACCGCATCAGGCAGTATCAAATTAGTTAAAAGTGAAGAAGTAAAAAAGAGACATTTAAAATGTTATTTTTTTCAGATTGTTGGAGATGATCTACCGTTCAGGACTCAGGTCGAGTCATTAAATTATGCCATTGATTGTGGATTCAATGTCTCAAATACTTTCAAATTTTGCAAAAACTTAAGTGAAGTAATTGAATATTTAGATTATTGGGAAAAAAACAAAAACTATAATGATTTTGAAATAGATGGGGTTGTTATAAAAGTTAATAAGTTAGAATTTCAAAAAGAATTAGGTTTCACATCAAAATTTCCAAGGTGGGCCATCGCTTATAAATTTAAAACAGAACAAGCAACTACTAAATTAATTGATGTTTCATATCAAGTTGGTAGAACAGGAGCTGTGACACCTGTTGCTAATTTAAAACCTGTTTTATTAAACGGAACTACAGTAAAAAGAGCATCCCTTCACAATTCTGATAATATTGAAAAATTAAATTTAAAATATGATGATCATGTTATTGTGGAAAAAGGTGGAGAAATCATTCCCAAGATCGTTGATGTAGTAAAAAGTAAAAGATCCAGTAACACTAAAGAATTTATTTTTATTAAGAACTGTCCTTCATGTCATAATGAATTGGTAAAGATTGAAGGCGAAGCTCAACACTACTGCCTAAATAAAAAAAATTGTCATCCTCAAATTATAGGAAGAATTAAACACTTTATTTCTAGAAAAGCCATGAATATTGACGGCTTTGGGACTGAAACAATAGAAAGGTTACTTAAAAACAATTTAATTAATGATTTTTCTGATATCTACAACTTACATTACAAAGACTTGGTAGATCTTGAACGAATGGCTGAAAAATCTGCAAAAAATTTAATTTATGCAATTGAAAAATCAAAAGATCAACCATTCAGTAAAGTATTATTTGCTCTTGGTATTAGATACGTTGGAGAAACTGTTTCAAAAAAAATAACTTCAAAAATTTTTAGTATTGATGAATTAATGATGTTGACAAAAGAGGATTTACTAAAAATTGATGAAATTGGGGAAAAAATAGCTCTTAGTTTAAGAGATTATTTTGATGATATAGATAATAGGAATTTGATTGAAAAGTTAAAGATTAGTGGATTAAAATTTCATACAGATCTAAATCAAATAAAATTACAGACCTTATCTAATTTAAAATTTGTAATTACTGGGACTTTTCAAGAATTATCAAGAGAAAAGTTAAAATTAATTATTGAAGATAATGGAGGTTTAATTTCATCTTCATTATCAAAAAACACTAATTTCCTTATAAAAGGAGAAAATGCTGGTCCATCAAAACTTACAAAAGCTGACAAACTAAATGTAGTTGTATTAAGCATTGATGAATTTATAAATAAATATAACCTGAATATCAAAAATTGAAGCAGTTTTTAAAATATTTAAGAAAAAGATTTTTGAATAGAAAAATAGATGACTCTATCAAATCATTAAAAAATTTGGAAAGAAATTTTTCAAAACCTATCAATAGGGTAGGTTGTATAATTGATACGAACCTAGACATTGATTACTATCAAATTTTGGAATTAGCTGAAAAGATAGGTTTAAAAGAAAAAGATATCAAAATTATAAGCTTTTCTGAAACGAATTTTAATGATCCGTTTTCAAAAATGAGAATATCAAAAGATTCGATAAATTTTTATGGAAATATTATTTCTTCTGATGCAAATGAATTTATCTCTTATGATTATGATTTATTAATAAATTATTTTGGTAATAATAAAATACTTACACTAATTTCATCCAAAGTTAATGCTAAGTTTAGAGTTGGATTTGATAATTCAAATAAAGATATAAATGATATAATTTTCTCTAACATTTTCAATAATTTTACAAAGTTTAGTAATGAACTAATTAAGTATTTAAAGAAAATTTCATAATTATATGACTAAGAATTTAAGTTCAATTTTTTCAGGAATAGGTGTAGCTATTGTTACACCTTTTGATGATAAAAATAATTTTGATAAAGATGCTGTTTTTAAGTTAGCTGAAAATTTGATTAATGCTAAAATTTCGTATGTGGTTGTTCAAGGCACAACCGGTGAATCTTCAACTCTGGATATAAATGAGAAAAACATTGTTAACAATACATATATTGATGCTTTCAAAAATAAAGTGCCATTAATTTTAGGATTAAGTTCAAATAATACCAACTATTTATGCAATGAAATTAAAGCAACGAATCTCGATGGTTTTGATTCAATAATGTCTGTTTGTCCTTATTACAATAAGCCTTCTCAAGAGGGTCTTTACAATCATTTTCTAAATATTTCTCAATCTACAACTAAATCAATTTTAATGTATAATGTACCTAGTAGAACAGGCGTTAATATTAATAATGAAACAATAATTAACATCTATAAAAATTCTGACAACATAATAGGTATTAAAGAAGCATCTGGTGAGGTAAATAGAATTAAACAGTTAAAGTCAATACTGGAGAGTGATTTTTTAGTAATATCTGGGGATGATTTTACAATGATTGATGCGATAAGAAATGGTGCTGATGGAATAATTTCTGTTGCTGCAAATGTCTATCCTAAGATTATGGTTGAAACTTATAATCAAATAATATCTGACACAAACAGTGTAAAAACACTAAATGATAATAATTTCGTTTTAAATGAATTTATAAATTTGATCTTTGAAGAGTGTAATCCACCTGGAATAAAATATGCATTAAGTAAATTAAATTTGTGTAGTAGTAAAGTTAGGTTACCTTTGAGCGAGATATCAGGAGATTTAAAATCTAAAATTGATAAATTTATTAAAGAACATCCCCATGTTAATTAAAAATATGTATAAAACAATTTTGAAAAATTTTATTCTTTTATTCGCTTTTCTAACACTCATATCATGTAATGACTATCAAAAAATTTTAAGGGCGGAGGATATTGCAATTAAATATAAAGCTGCCGAAGAGTACTATGAGAACGAAGAATGGAGAAGGGCATCTAACTTATTTGAACAAATATCCCCAAAATATAGAGGAAAACCTCAGGCTGAAAGGATAACATTCTTTTATGCTAATAGCTTACTAAACACTAAAAATTACTTAACTGCCGCATTTAAATTTGAGGAGTTTGTAAAAGCATATCCTATGAGTCAAAAAGTTGAGGAAGCTGCTTACTTAGCTGCATTTTGTTATTATAAACAGTCTCCAACATTTACGCTTACTCAAGAGAAAACCAGAGAGGCAATTGAAAAATTACAAGAATTTATAAATTTTTACCCTAACTCTGAAAAACTTTCCGATGCTAGCGATCTTGTACAAGAGTTAAGGATTAAGCTAGAGGAAAAAGCATTTGAGATTGGAAAACAATACAATACCATAAGAGATTATAAATCAGCAATTATAGTTTTAAATAGTTTTATTTCAGATTACCCTGGAACTCCATTCAGAGAGGATGCTTTGTATTATCTTTTTGATTCATCTTATATGCTTGCTATTAACAGTATTCCATCACTGAAATTGGAAAGATTAAATAATGCTAAAAAAATTTCTAACGAATTTCTTAATGATTATCCTGAAAGTATTTACAGTGATCAATTAGGAAAAAAGATTTTAGAAATAGATAAAGAAATTACTATATTTGCTCGCACTTAAAACTAATTTCATGGATTTTAAAAAAGTTAATGCACCTACAACAACTGTTACTTACGATAGAGATAAGATTGATGAAACTACTGATAATATTTACAAAGCTATTTCTATTATTTCCAAAAGGACTATTCAAATAAATGAGGATATTAAAAAAGAACTAATTAATAAGTTAGAAGAATTTGCAACGCCAAGTGAAAATCTTGAGGAAATTTTTGAAAATAAAGAGCAAATTGAAGTTTCAAAGTTTTATGAAAGACTTCCAAAAGCTCATGCAATTGCTATTGATAATTGGCTTTCGGAAAAAATCTACTACAGAAAACCTGAAAATAAGTAGTTTGTAATGTCTTTCCTTAATGGTAAAAATGTCCTATTAGGGGTTTCAGGAAGTATTGCAGCTTACAAATCCATTCTATTACTTAGATTATTAAAAAAAGAAGAGTGCAATGTTAAGGTAATTTTAACTAAAAGTGCTTTAGATTTTGTTACACCACTTACTTTTTCTACACTTTCAGAAAATCAAACCTACGTAAATTTTGTTGAAGAAAATGAAGATGAAAAGACATGGAATAATCATGTAGAACTTGCTGAATGGGCTAATTATTTTATTATTTCTCCAGCAACATCATCAACTCTTTCTAAATTGGTTACTGGAAATGCTGATAATTTACTTGTAGCAACATATATGTCATATAAATCCAAAGTTTTTTTTGCTCCTGCAATGGATCTAGAAATGTATAAAGATGATTCAAATCAGAAAAATATTGAAATTTTAAAAGATAGAGGTCATTATTTTATTGAACCAGCCTCTGGTTATCTTGCTAGTGGAATGCATGGAAAGGGTAGGTTAGAAGAACCTGAATTAATTATCGAATTTTTTAAAAATACAGTAAAAAAAGAATTAGTTTTTTTTGAAAAAAAAATTCTTATTACCGCAGGTCCAACTTATGAAATGATTGATCCAGTAAGGTTTATTGGTAATTTTTCTAGCGGTAAAATGGGTTTCAGTTTAGCAAAAAAAGCTTCAGAGTTGGGAGCAAAGGTTTTTTTAATATCAGGACCTTCAAATGAAAGTGTAAAAGGATTTGATATTGAAATTAAAAAAATAGTTTCTGCTGATGAAATGTTTGATGAATGTGTTGATATTTTTCCGAATGTAGACATTTGCATAATGTCTGCTGCAGTATCTGATTATAAGCCAGAAAATATAAATAAAGAAAAAATTAAGAAAGATAATCACTCAAATCTTAATTTAAATTTAGCTCCTAATAAGGATATTATTTCTCATTTAGCTAAAATGAAAAATAAGAATCAAAAAATAATTGGCTTTGCGTTGGAAACAAATAACGAATTCGAAAATGCTAAATCTAAGTTGGTTAGAAAAAAGTTAGATGCTGTTGTGATGAATTCATTAAATCACAATGGTGCAGGTTTTGATTTTGACACAAATCAAGTTACATTTATTACTAAAACTAAATCAACTGAATTTAGCCTAAAATCTAAAGATGAAATTTCTGAAGAAATACTTAATGAAATTCTTAATTTATAATATATTATTATTTCTTTCATTTTATAAGTCATTCTCTCAGGAATTAAATGCAGAAGTTATTGTTAACTCTAATTTGGTTAATCAAACTGATAAACAAGTTTTTAATGATTTTCAAAGTTCAGTTTATCAGTTTCTTAATTCTAATAGATTTTCAAGCGATTCTTATAGTTTAATTCAAAAAATAGACTGTAGTTTTATATTTACTATTAATAGTTATGAAAACAATGAATTTAATGTTAACCTTGATATTAATTCATTAAGACAAGGGTTTAATTCAAGTTATAAATCTTCAAATTTTTTATTTAGAGACATTGGAATTAAATTTAAATATCAATCTAATGAACCCATTATTTATTCTGATTCTAGATTTACAAGTGATTTATCTTCTCTTTTATCATTTTATTCAATGATTATAATAGGCTATGATATGGATTCCTTTAAAGAAAATTCAGGTGCTAACTCATATAAAGAAGCTAAAGAAATTCTTGATAAGGCATTTAATCTTTCAATTAGCTCAACATGGAGTTCATCTCACAATGGTGGTAGAATTAATAAATATTGGTTAGTAGATAATTTAATTTCAAATAATTATGATGTAATTAAGAAAATAAATTATAACTATTATAGAAATGGAATTGATTTGATGGTTTCAGACAAAGAAAAAGGGATCTCAAATATCAAAACAACTATAGAATTATTCTCCAAAATAGATAGATATCGACCAAATTCAATTTTGAAAGAAATATTTTTTCAATCAAAAAATAATGAGATTTATAATATTTTCAATAATGATTTAGATATCATTAATATTGAAGAAATTAAATTAATTTTAAATAAAATAGCTCCATTTTACTCAAGTAAATGGAATAAACTTTAAATTTTAGTATTGCTACAAAAATTAGAAATAAGAAATTATATTTTGATAGATGAATTATCTATTGAATTTAATGATGGTCTTTCCACAATCACAGGAGAAACAGGTTCAGGAAAATCAATTTTATTAGGAGCAATTAATCAACTTTTAGGAAACAGAATTGATCACAAAATTATTGGGCCAAAAAAAGATAAATGTACTATTGAGGCAATATTTAATATTTCTGATTATAATCTTAAAAACTTTTTTATACATAATGATCTCGATTATAGTACAGATACCATAATAAGAAGAGAAATTTTAAGAAATGGAAAATCCAGAGCTTTCATAAATGATACACCAGTAAAAATTGAAATATTAAAGAGAATTAGTTCATATTTAATTGATATTCATAGTCAGAATCAAAATGACATTCTTTCTTATAAATCTTTTTTTTACAATTTCATTGATTTTTTTGCAAATCAGGAAAAGAAAGTTTTTGAATTTAAAAAAAAGTTCAATCAATTCAATCAAAAAAAAGTAGATTATAATATTTTAATAGAAAAGAAAAAAAATAGAGTTAAAGATTATGATTATAATTTGTTTCAATTAAATGAGATTAAGACATTAAATTTGGCTTTAAATGAAAAAGAAAAATTACAAAATGAATATAACTCGTTAAAAAATTATGAAAAAATTCAATCAAGTTTTGATGAATTAAACATCTTGATTGGTGGTCAAAACAGTAATTTAATTGAAAAATTAACTACGGTCTCTAATATTTTAAAAAAAATTTCTGATTTTTCTTTACAATTTAAAGATATTAGTTCAAGGTTCGAAAAAGTTTTTTTAGAAACTACAGACATTATTGAATTTATTTCCTCTCATTCTGAACAATTATCATTTGATTCTGAAAAATTTGATAAAATTCAGTCTAGACTATTTAAAATACAGGAATTAGAAAATAAGCATAATGTTAATTCGATAAGTCAATTAATTGAAATTAAAAATAAATTAAATAATGAAGTAAATAGTATCGATAATATTGATAGTGAAATAGATAAACTTAATTTAGAAATATTAAATATTGAAAAGGAATTGACTAGATATGCTAATCAAATACATAGTAATAGGTTAAAAACTGCTGATGGTCTTCAAAACGAAATAGAAAAAATATTTTCTTTATTATCTCTAAATGGATGTTTGATAAGATTTGAATTTATTAAAGAAGAAAAGTTAAATAGTTTTGGAATTGATAACCTTAATGTTTTATACTCGCCTGGAGAAAAAATCGAATTGAAACCTTTAGCAAAAATTGCTTCTGGTGGCGAAAAATCAAGAATATTATTAGCTATAAAATCAGTATTTGCAAAAAAGAACAGTTTACCTACAATCATATTTGATGAGATTGATGCTGGAACTAGTGGTGAAATTGCTGAATCTATTGGATTTTTGATGAAAGAAATGAGCAAGAAGGTTCAGATTCTATCAATTACTCATCTTGCTCAAGTTGCATCTAAAGGAGATTATCATTTTAAAGTCATGAAATTAAATGATAATGGTAAATCTACAACTAGTATTGTTGAGCTTTCACAAAAAGAAAGAGTTTCTGAAATTGCTAGTATGATATCTGGAAAAAAAATAACTAATTCTGCTTTAAATCAAGCTGAAGAACTTCTTAAATAATTATATTTAAAAAAAAAATTGAATTATGAGTAATAATTTATTAAAAGGTAAAAAGGGTATTATTTTCGGTGCCCTAGATGAAAATTCAATTGCATGGAAAACTGCTTTAAAAGTCAATGAGCAAGGTGGTGAATTTGTTTTGACTAACGCACCTGTATCCATGAGGATGGGTACCATTAATGATTTAGCAAAACAAACAAGTTCATTAGCCATTCCGGCTGATGCTACTAGAGTTGAAGATTTAGAAAATCTAATTGAAAAAACCTTAAATCATTTTAATAATAAAATTGATTTTGTATTACATTCAATTGGTATGTCAGTAAATGTTAGAAAAGGCAAACATTATACTGATTTGAATCATGACTGGTTAACTAAAGGTTGGGATGTTTCCGCAGCCTCATTTCATAAATTATTACAAAGTCTATATAAAATGGATGCAATGAACGAGTGGGGAAGTATAGTTGCTCTTTCTTATATGGCAGCTCAAAGAGTATTTCCAAACTACAATGATATGGCTGATAACAAAGCGTATTTAGAGTCAATTGCTAGAAGTTTTGGATATTTTTTTGGTAAGGAAAAGAAAGTTAGAGTTAACACAATTAGTCAGTCACCGACTCCTACTACAGCTGGTAAAGGAGTAACTGGCTTCGATGGTTTTTTAAATTATGCTGAAAAAATGTCTCCTTTAGGAAATGCATCTGCTGACGAATGTGCAGATTATACCATTACACTTTTTTCAGATTTAACAAAAAAAGTTACTTTACAAAATCTATTTCATGATGGAGGCTTCAGTAATGTAGGTGTTAGCCAGGAAATAATTGATATTATATCTAATAAATCTTAATTTTTTAATGATGAGAATTGGTATTACTGGAGGTATCGGTTCAGGCAAATCCTTTGTGTGTTCAATTTTCAAAGACTACAATTTTAAAATTTATAATTCTGATTTAGAGGCAAAGAATATTTTAAATAAAAATCAAAATGTAAAGAGATCAATAATATCTGAATTTGGTGAGCTTTCATACATTGATAATATTTTAAATACTAAATACATTTCTGATATTATTTTTTCAAATTATAAAAAACTAGATAAAATTAATAAAATTGTTCATCCACAAGTTTTTGAAAACTACAATGATTTTTTAAAGATAAATTCTAATTGTAATACAGTTTATGAATCAGCATTACTATTTGATTATGATAACTTTAAGAAAAATGATTATAATATTTTAATAACTTGCCCTGAAAATATTAGTATAGAGAGAATCATCGCCAGAGATAATTTAGAATTTGAAGAAGTCAAAAATAGAATTAATTCTCAGATAGATTATAAAAAAAAAATAGATTTAGCAAATTTTCATATTGAGAATATTGATAAGCTAGAAACTAAAAGAATTACAATTGAAATTATTGAAAATATAATTTTAGCTGATGAAAAAAAATAAGTATTTCCTTCTTATTCTGTTAATGTTTGTTGCGTTAATTGGAATTATTTTGGTTCAAAGTTTTTGGATTAAAACCACGATTGATAATAACGAAAGACAATTTTCAATAAATGTAAACCAAGCTTTAAAATCAGTCACTGAAATAATAAAGGACAGGGAAATGAGGGACTATATAGCTGTCTACCAAAAATTAATTGATAGCATAGGTGAACCAAAAGAATCACAATTAACATCAGTTTTTCAATATATAAACAGAAATCAAAATACAAATCAAACTTTTGTTTATTCACAAGGTATATTAGAGGAAGATTATAATATTACTGCAAGTTTATTAGAACCAGAAAATAATGACTCAACATCAATATTAGATTATAAGAGTCTTAAAACTACAACAATAATTGATGATGCTTTTGATAGAGAAATGCAAAATATGAGTTCAATTGAAAGACTTCAAAGAGTTGAAAAAATGTCTTTAATTGATAGAGCTAAATACGAATCAGTCTTTAGTGATTTAGCCAATTTAAAACCTATTCACAAGAGAGTCAATAATGTTGAGATAGAATTATTACTTCAAACGGAGTTTAAATTGAGAGATTTAGACCTTGACTATGATTATCGAATATTTGACGGTCAGTTAGCTACAAAAGTTGGATCTGACAGATATACTAACCTTGAAAATATTGAAAAGTATTCAATGCCATTATTTCAAAATGATAAAGGAGAATCTACATACTCTCTTGTAGTGGGTTTTCCTAACAGAACATCTTATGTCAGATCTTCTATTTCTTTTTTAATTATTTTATCTGTAGTATTCACATTAATTATTATTATTTCTTTTTCGGTAACCATATTTAGTTCAATAAAGCAGAAGAATATCTCAGAAATGAAAACAGATTTTATAAATAATATGACTCATGAGTTTAAAACACCAATAGCAACCATAGATTTAGCAATTAATGCTGTTAAAAATGAAAAGGTCCAGAATAATTTTGAATTGGTAAAAAAATACTTAGATGTAATTGACGAAGAAAATAAAAGAATGAATTTTCAGGTAGAAAATGTACTGAAAATATCTCAACTTAAAAATAAAAAAATAGATTTAAATAAAGAGATTGTTAATATTCATACTGTCATTGATAAATCAATAAAAAGTGTTGATTTACTTCTTAAAAATAGTGGTGGAAGCATTTTCAGGGACTATAGTGATAATTTACCAAAGATATTACTAGCTAAATCTGAGATGCTAAATGTTTTTGTTAATATTTTGGAAAATTCAATTAAATATTCTTTAAATAGTCCAGACATAAATATTAAAACTCTTCAAAAAAAAAATAAAATAATAATTAGTATTTCAGATAAAGGTATTGGAATGTCAAAGATTGTTAAATCTAAAATATTTGATAATTTTTACAGACAAACGAAAGGTAATATTCATAATGTAAAAGGTCATGGTTTAGGATTATCATATGTCAAGAAAATTATTGACTTACATGGTGGCATGATTTCTGTTGATAGTGAGTTAAACGTAGGTACAACTTTTAATATAGTACTTGATATCAATGAAGAAAAATATACTCTTAGTTGAAGATGACCTTAACTTTGGATCTATTTTGAATGATTATTTAAAACTTCATTCCTACAATACCATTTTAACTAGAAATGGGGTTGATGGTCTTAAAAAATTTAAAAAACATTCATTCGATATGTGTATTCTAGATGTCATGATGCCATATAAAGATGGTTTTACATTAGCTGAAGAAATAAGATCTATCGATCAAAATGTCCCAATCATATTTCTTACTGCAAAATCATTAAAAGAGGATATTATCAAAGGTTTTAAAACAGGAGCAGATGATTATCTGGTTAAACCTTTTGATTCAGAGGTTCTTTTACTTAAAATTAAATCAATCTTTAAGAGAAAGTTTGTTGAAAATGATTCAAAAGAATCAAAAACTTTGTATACTTTTTCTGATTTTGTTTTTAATTCCAAATTTAGAACATTACAATATAAAGAAGAAGGAAGAATAACATTGTCCCCTAAAGAGTCAAAGCTTTTAAATTTACTTTTACAAAATCTGAATGATCTGACCTCAAGAGAAGAAGCTCTGGTTAAAATTTGGAATGATGATAATTATTTTACATCTCGAAGCATGGATGTATATGTTACAAAAATTAGAAAATATTTAAAAAAAGATCCAAATATTTCAATAGTTAATATCCATGGAAAAGGTTTTAAAATGAATGTCTAAATATTCTTTGGATGATATTTTTTAATTGTTTCAATCAGATGTTTCTTACTTACATGTAAATACCTTTCGGTGGTTGTTATGTTGGTATGTCCTAACATCTTTTGAATACTCGAAATATCAGCTCCGTTTTCAATTAAATGAGTTGCAAAAGAGTGTCTAAGTAAATGAGGGCTAATTTTCTTTTTAAAACCTAATCCCTTTTTTGCAATATTTAAAATTGTATATATCATTACTCTTGTTAGGCTTTGCCCTCTGTTATTAAGAAATAAAAAATCTTGATATCCTTTTTTTGGAATTATATTGAATCTTTCTGAGCTTATGTAATCCTTTATCATAATTTTTGATAATTTACTCATAGGAACAAACCTTTCCTTATTTCCTTTTCCGTTAACTTTAATTAAGAAATCTTCAAAAAAAATATCAGATATTTTTATATTGATTAGTTCTGATACTCTAACTCCACAACTGTATAAAACTTCAGTAATTGTCGAATTTCTTAAACTATTATTTTTTGAATTTTTGAAATAATTTATAAGACTGTCAATTTCAATTGTGGTTAAAGTTTCAGGAATTTTTAATCCGATTTTAGGATATTCTAATTCATCAGTTGGGTTTTCCTCTATTAGTTTCTCTATTTCCAGAAAATGAAAAAATTTTTTTATTGAAGAAATTAATCTTGACTGACTTCTTGTTCCAATTATCTTAGATTGGGTATATATAAATTGTTTAATATCATTATTCGTGATATCATCTGCTTTTTTATTTATATAGCTATCCTCTATAAAATCAATTAATTTTTTTATGTCAAGAACATAGCTTTGTATCGTATTTTCAGTTAAATTTTTTTCAAATTTTAAAAAATTTTTAAAATCTTTGATTAATGATTGCCAATTCATACCAAATAGTGATATTTTTACAATTTCAGAACTATAATATATGAAAATACAAATAATAAATGGGCCTAATTTAAATCTACTTGGTTTAAGAGAGAAAGATGTTTATGGTGATATTAGTTTTGAAACTTATCTTGATGAACTTAAGACAAACTTCCCTAATATTGATTTACATTATTTTCAATCAAATATTGAGGGTGAAATAATTAATAAAATACAAGAAATTGGATTTGATTTTGACGGTATTGTTTTAAATGCTGCAGCCTATACACATACCTCGGTTGGAATTGCTGATGCCGTTAGATCCATAAAAGCTCCATTAATTGAAGTTCATATCTCAAATACAATTTCAAGAGAAGATTACAGGCATATATCTTACATTGCACCACACGCAAAAGGAATAATTATGGGGTTTGGATTAAAGAGTTATGATCTTGCAATAAATAGCTTTATCAACTAGATAGGTTAGAGATGAATCACTTCATCATATGCATCTGCAACTGCTTCCATGACCGCCTCACTTAATGTTGGATGAGGATGTACAGCCTTTAAAATCTCATGACCAGTTGTTTCTAATTTTCTACCTACGACTGCTTCTGAAATCATTTCGGTTACATTACTTCCAATCATATGACAACCTAACCACTCACCGTATTTTGAATCAAAAATAACTTTTACAAATCCTTCTGAATTTCCGGAAGATTGAGCTTTTCCACTTGCAGTGAATGGAAATTTACCAACTTTTATATCAAAACCATTTTCTACTGCTTGTTTTTCTGTAAGACCAACTGAAGCAATTTCAGGTTTACAATAAGTACATCCTGGAATATTTCCATAATCAAGTGGATTAACACTCATTCCTTTAATTTTTTCTACACATGTGATTCCCTCAGCTGAAGCAACATGAGCTAGTGCTGGACCTTGTACAACATCTCCAATTGCATAAAACCCATCAACATTTGTTTTATAAAAATCATCAACTAGTATTTTGTCTTTTTCTGTTTTAATATCCAAGTTTTCTAATCCTAGATCTTCAATATTTGATTTAATTCCTACAGCACTTAGTACTACATCAGCTGTCATATTGATTATTTCACCATCAGGATCTTTAATTTTTACATCAACTTGATCTTTAATAACTTCTGAATCAATAAGTTCTGAGGATGTCATGATTTTGACACCTTGTTTTTTTAGTATTTTCTGCAACTCTTTAGATATATCATCATCTTCTAATGGTGCAATTTTAGGCAAGTATTCAACTAAGGTGACATTAGTTCCTAGACTGTTATAGAAATATGCAAATTCAACACCAATAGCTCCAGAACCAACTATAATTAAGTCTTTGGGTTGTTTTTCTAATGTCATAGCTTCTCTATATCCAATAATATTTTTTCCATTCTGAACAAGACTATTGATTTCTCTTGACCTCGCACCAGTAGCTATGATAACATGAGAACCACTAATTATGTAAGAATCTATTTTGTCTTGAATAGTTATTGTTTTATCTGAATTAATAGTTGCATGACCTTTAATAACAGTAATTTTGTTTTTTTTCATTAAAAAATTAACTCCTTTACTCATTGTGTCAGCAACTGATCTACTTCTGTTTATAACTTTATCAAAATCACTAGAAACATTCTCTGCAGATATCCCATAATCTTCTGATTTTTTTAAATAATTATAAACCTCTGCAGATTTAAGTAACGCTTTAGTTGGAATACAGCCCCAATTCAAACAAACACCTCCAAGACTTTCTTTCTCAACTATAGCAGTGTTAAAACCAAGTTGAGAAGCTCTAATAGCCGTTACATATCCACCTGGGCCACTTCCAATAACAATCACATCATATTTATCCATAATTTATTTTTTATTAAAATTTAAGCTTGCAGAATTAACGCAGTATCTGGCTCCTGTTTCTGTTGGTCCATCATCAAATACATGGCCTAAATGACCGTTACATTCTGCACATAATATTTCAGTTCTTTTTCTATTTAAAGACTTATCTTCTTTATAAATAATTGAACCATCAATACACTTATCAAAGCTAGGCCAACCACATCCACTATCAAATTTTGATTTACTATCAAAAAGTTTATTACTACAGCCTTTGCACTTATAATATCCTTCTTCAAAAAACATATTGTATTTACCAGAAAAAGGCATTTCAGTACCTGCTTCTCTCAAAATACTGTAGCTGAATTTATCAAGCTTATTTTTCCAAAAAACTTCGTCTTTTTTCATGATTTTTTAAAGACTAGGGCAACTGAATTAACACAATGCCTAATTCCCGTAGTTTCTTTCGGTCCATCGTTAAAAACATGTCCTAAATGACCACCACATTTTATACATTTTATTTCAGTTCTAGGATATCCTAATTTATAATCAACATCATAAATTAATTTGCCTTCAATTTCCATATCAAAGCTTGGCCATCCACAATATGAATTATATTTTCTGTCTGATTTATATAAAGCTTCATCACATCCTGCACAATGATATGTGCCTTCTTCATAAAAATTATCATATTTTCCAGTATAAGGTCTCTCAGTGTAAGCTTTTCTTAAAACCAAATAAGACATTTCATCAAGTTGTTTTTTCCATTCAGTATCACTTTTTACAACCTCATATTGTTGTTGAGAAAATAAGGAAAAACTAAATAAAAAAAATATTATCGATGTTCTAAAAAACAATCTAACTATCATTTTGTATATTTCAATTGCAAAATTAAATTTTATTTTCATAACACTGTCCTTATATAATGTTTTTTAATTCAAAATCTACGCCAAAAAAAGTATTAAATGCATGGGCTTTTTACGATTGGGCAAATTCAGTATATCCACTTGTTATATCAACTGCAGTTTTTCCAATTTATTATGGAACTCTTTTTGTTGATTCTGATTATATTGAGATTTTTGGGCTTAACTACAAGAACACAGCTCTTATTCAACACGTCACGACAATTGTATTTCTATTTCTTGCTTTTATAGTTCCATTAATGTCTGGTATTGCAGATTTTTTAGGAAATAAAAAAACATTTATGAAATTATTTGTTTATCTCGGTAGCTCTTCATGTATGGGTTTATACTTTTTTGATCTAGAAAATATATACTTAGGTCTATTATTTTACTTTTTAGCATTATTTTCATTTTGGGCAAGTCTTGTCTTCTATAATTCATATTTACCTGATATTGCAAACCCCTCAGAACAAGATAATGTGAGTGCCTTAGGTTTTTCTTATGGATATATTGGAAGTGTCATACTTTTATTATTTAATTTATTTATGATAAATTTCCCTGCATCATTCGGTTTTGAAGATTCAAATCAAGGTAGTGTTGAAGCAATGAAAGTTTCATTTTTAACTGTTGGTTTTTGGTGGATTTTTTTTAGTCAGTATACTTTTTATCATTTACCTTCCTTAAAAAACAAAGTGAGTGAGAAAGAATTATTGAAAAAATCAATACTTTTTTCAGGTTTTAAAAAGTTAATAAGTGTTTGGAAATTAATTAAGAATGAAAAATCAATCAAAAAATTTTTAATAGCTCTTTTTACTTACTACACAGCTGTCCAAACTATTATTTTAATTGCAACATATTTTGGTGATCAAGAAATAATATGGGGCGAGGGGGAAAAACTTTTTGGATTAATTCTTAGCATGTTAATAATTCAGTTAATAGCAATAGTTGGTTCTGCAGGTGGAGCCTTGCTTTCAAATAGGATTGGAAATATAAAAACATTAATAATTTTTAATATAATTTGGTTTTTGATTTGTATCGTTGCCTACTTTATTAAATATTCTTTTGAATTCTATATTATTGCAGGTCTTGTAGGTTTAGTCATGGGTGGAATTCAATCATTGTCCAGATCAACCTATTCTAAATTAATCCCTGAAACAGAAGATAAATGTTCATATTTTAGTTTTTATCAAATGTGCATGATAATCAGTATTGTTTTTGGAACTTTCATGTCGGGGATAATTGATCAGCTTACGGGAAGTCTCAGAAGTTCAATTTTTATTTTTGCAGGTCTTTTTATCTTGGGAGCTATTTTACTTAGAGGAGTTAAAATGAAACAAGCATAGTCATTATTTTTTTGATGGCATGAATCTTGACCCATATGATTGTATTCAATTAATCTATTGGTTAACTGACATATTGGCATTTTATGAGTAAAATTTTTGATTTAAGTTCTATTTCTCTTAATCCAATTGATGAAGAATCGGAGTTGATCCCATTAATGACATCTGATGATGAGGAAGCTATTTCCAGGGAAAGTATACCAGAAACTCTTCCAATTCTACCATTAAGAAATACTGTTTTATTCCCAGGCGTTGTTATTCCTATTACAGCTACTCGCGATAAGTCTGTTAAATTAATTAAACAAGCAAATTCTGGAGATAAATTAATAGGTGTTGTATCTCAAAAAGATGGTAGTGTTTCAAATCCAACTCAGTCTGATATAAATAATATTGGTACCGTTGCTAAAATATTAAGAGTTTTACAAATGCCTGATGGTAACTTAACAATTATAATTCAGGGTAAAAAACGCTTTAATATTAAAAATTTTATTTCTGAAGATCCTTTTATATTAGCCTCTGTTAATGAATTAATTGAGTTTAAGCCAGAAAAAGACGATAAAAAATTTAATGCAACCATTGACTCAATTAAAGATTTAGCATTTAAGATTATTAATGATAATCCAAATATTCCTACTGAAGCATCATTTGCTATAAAGAATATTCACAGTAATTCTTTTCTTGTAAATTTTGTATCCTCTAACATGAATATTTCAGTAGGTGAAAAGTATAAAATTTTAGAAATTGACAGTTTACAAAAAAGAGCTCTAAGTTGTCTTAAATACATGAATGTTGAATTTCAAAAATTATCTCTTAAAAATGATATACAATCAAAAGTAAGAACAGACTTAGATCAACAGCAAAGAGAATATTTTTTAAATCAACAATTAAAGACAATTCAAGAAGAATTGGGGACTTCTTCAAATGATGAAGAAATTGAGGAAATGAAATTGAAAGCTAAAACCATGAAATGGAATAACGATGTTGAAAAACATTTTGAAAAGGAAATTAAAAAATTACAGAGAATGAATCCTCAAGTTGCTGAATATTCAATTCAAAGAAACTATTTAGACTTAATATTAGAATTACCATGGAATGAATTTTCTGGAGATAATTTTAACTTAAAAAGAGCAAAAAGAGTTCTAGATAGAGATCACTACGGATTATCTGATGTAAAAAGAAGAATTATAGAACAAATAGCTGTATTAAAACTTAAGAATGATTTAAATTCTCCAATACTTTGTTTTTATGGTCCACCTGGTGTTGGAAAAACATCACTTGGAAAATCAATAGCAGAATCGCTGGGAAGAGAATATGTTAGAATTTCATTGGGAGGTTTAAGAGATGAAGCAGAAATTCGTGGCCATAGAAAAACATATATAGGAGCAATGCCTGGCAGGATTATTCAAAGTCTTAAAAAAGTTAAAACTTCAAACCCAGTTTTTATTCTAGATGAAATTGATAAATTATCAGTTGGGTCTCAAGGCGATCCATCATCAGCAATGCTAGAGGTATTAGATCCTGAACAAAATTCCGAATTTTATGATAATTTTTTGGAGCTAGGTTTTGATTTATCTAAAGTCCTGTTTATTGCCACGGCTAACAATCTAAATACCATCCAACCTGCATTATTGGATAGGATGGAAATAATTAATATTTCTGGTTATAGTACAGAAGAAAAAGTCCAGATTGCAAAAAAATACTTACTAAAAAAACAAATTTTAGAACATGGACTCTCAGAACATAAATTTAATTTACAATCTGATGTAATTAAAATAATAATTGAGGGTTACACTAGAGAATCAGGAGTTAGAAATCTAGAAAAAAATATTGCTAAAATATGTAGATGGATTGCAACAAAAATTGTTGAAGATAACAATTCGATTGATAGTATTTCATCTGAAAATATTTCTGAAATCTTAGGTGTTCCAATCTCTAAAGCTTTGTATGAAAATAATGATGTTGTTGGTGTTACGACAGGTTTGGCTTGGACTCAATATGGTGGCGAAATTCTATTTATTGAATCAATATTGTCCCCTGGAAAAGGTTTACTTTCAATTACTGGTAATTTAGGTAAGGTTATGAAAGAGTCTGCTACTATAGCACTTGAATTTATTAAATCTAATTCATCAGACTTTGGAATTGACTCAGAAATCTTTAAAAAATATAATTTTCATCTGCATGTTCCTGAAGGTGCTACTCCTAAGGATGGACCAAGTGCTGGTATAACTATGTTAACATCATTAGTTTCGCTTCTTACACAAAGAAAAGTTAAGGATAAGTTTGCTATGACTGGTGAAATAACTTTAAGAGGCAGAGTTCTCCCCGTGGGCGGTATAAAAGAAAAGATTTTAGCTGCTAAAAGAGCAAATATCAAACAAATTATACTTTCTGCTGATAATAAAAAAAATGTTGATGAAATTGATAGTAAATATTTAAGAGGATTAAAATTTCATTATGTTAATTTTATGAAAGATGTAATTGAAATCTCATTAAGTAGAAATAAAGCTCCTAATAGTAAAAAACTTATATAGATGATAATTACAATTGATGGTCCATCATCTTCAGGAAAAAGTACTCTTGCAAAACTAATTTCTGATCATTTTTCAATAATTCATATCGATTCAGGATCAATTTATAGAACAATTACACATTTAGCTATTGAAAATAAGTTGATTATAGATAAAGAAGTTCAATTAGAAAAATTAATAAAGTGTTTAAACAACAATATAATTACATTTAAAAGAAATGATACTAATAAGTTTCAAATATGTGTAAATAATGAATTTGTTGAAAGCAAAATTCGAACTACAATAATATCAAATAATGTTAGTACTGTCGCAACAATTAAAGAAATTAGAAACTATGTATTGAAATTACAGAGAGAAATTGCTGTGAATAAATCAATTGTAATGGATGGTAGAGATATTGGTTCTGTAGTTTTTCCAAACGCAGAATATAAGTTTTATCTATGCGCATCTTTAAAAAATAGATCTAAAAGAAGATGGAAAGAATTAAAAGATGATGAAAAAAATATAACCATCACCACTGTTGAATCTGATCTTGAGAATAGAGATATTATTGACTCTGAGAGAGAACATTCTCCTTTAATAATTCCTGAAAATGCAATTGTTATTAATTCTGATGATTTATCAATTAGTCAAGTTTTTAAAAAAATTCTTCACTTCATTAAATAAAATACTCATTATAAAATTTGTATTAGATATAAATTGATATTACATTCGCATACCTTTTTTAGAATTAGGTGAGCGAAAAAGGTAAAAATAATTAACAATCTTTTGATGGATTCTAAGCTTACTAATTAAAATCAGAATACAAATAATTAGGTTATGCCTACAAAAAAAGCTGAGGAGGAAAAAGTTGAAAAATCTACAAAAAAGTCAACTAAAAAAACAACTTCTTCAAAAAAACCAATAACAAAAAAAACTGCTGAAAAAAAAGTAACTAAAAAAACTTTAGTTAAGAAAGTTGCTGTTAAAAAAACAACTAAGATAGCTGCAGAAGAGAAAACTACTGAAAAAAAGAAAGTAAAAAAAGAATTAGATAAAGAGATTTTAAATGAATCTCCCAAATCAGCTCCTAAAGATATTAAGACAAAAGATGATTTTAATTGGACTGAATTTGAAGAGGGTATCCAAACAGTTGACTCAAAACAAATTGAAGAGTTTGATAAGTTAATTGATGAAAACTTTGTTGATACTTACAACGACAATGTCATAATTGGTGAAGTTTTAAATATTACAGAAAGAGAAGCTATTATTGATATTAATGCTAAATCTGAAGGCGTTATCTCGCTCAATGAGTTTAGATACAACCCTGATTTAAAAGTTGGCGATAAAGTTGAGGTTATTGTTGATGTTCAAGAAGATAAAACTGGTCAATTAGTGCTTTCTCACAGAAAAGCAAGAACAATTAAAGCATGGGAAAGAGTGATAGAATCACACGAAAAAGAAACTGTAGTCACAGGTTTTGTAAAATGTAGAACTAAAGGTGGAATGATTGTAGATGTTTTTGGTTTAGAGGCTTTTTTACCTGGATCTCAAATTGATGTCAAACCTATAAGGGATTACGACCAGTATGTAAATAAAAACATGGAATTTAGAGTTGTGAAAATTAATCATGAATTTAAAAATGTTGTAGTTTCTCACAAGGCATTGATAGAGGCTGACATTGAAGAACAAAAAAAAGAAATTATTTCTCAGTTAGAAAAAGGTCAAGTTTTAGAGGGAATTGTAAAAAATATCACTACATATGGTGTTTTTGTAGATCTAGGTGGAGTTGATGGTTTAATTCACATTACCGATTTATCATGGAATAGAATTAATCATCCAAGTGAAATTTTAGATCTAGATCAAAAATTAAATGTTGTTATTTTAGATTTTGACGATGATAAATCAAGAATACAATTGGGTGTTAAACAACTGAGTAATCATCCATGGGAAAATTTAGATTCAAATCTTAAAGAAGGAGATAAAATTAAAGGTAAAGTTTCAGTAATTGCTGATTATGGTGCTTTTATTGAAGTTATTGATGGAGTTGAAGGACTTGTTCATGTATCAGAGATGTCATGGTCAACTCATTTAAGATCTGCTCAAGATTTTGTTAATGTTGGTGATGAAGTTGAAGCGGTAATATTAACATTAGATAGAGAGGATAGAAAAATGTCTCTTGGAATTAAGCAATTAACCAATGACCCTTGGACAGACATAACCTCAAAGTATCCGTCAAATTCAAGACATAAAGGAAAGATTAGAAACTTCACAAACTTTGGTGTATTTGTCGAACTTGAAGAAGGTATCGACGGACTAGTTTATATTTCTGATTTGTCTTGGACTCAGAAGGTTAAACACCCATCTGAGCTATTTTCAATTTCTGACGAAATAGATGTAATTGTTTTGGACTTAGATGTTAACGAAAGAAAGCTAAGTCTTGGTCATAAACAAACTACAAAAAATCCTTGGGACAAATATTTAAATATTTATGCAGTTGATACAGTTCATGAATTAAGTATTGATTCAATTGGTGATAGGGGAGCGACGATTAACCTTTCAGATGAACTTTCAGCTATTGTTCCAAAAAAACATATGATTAAGGAAGACGGTTTGATACTTAAAGAGGGTGAAAATGCTAATTTTAAAGTTATTGAATGTAACAGTGAGTTTAAAAGAGTTGTTATGTCTCATACTTCAACTTTCAAATCAGCTAAGTCTGATATTCAAAAAAAATCTAAAAAGAAAGAAAAAATTGATAAGTCAACATTAGGTGATATTGAAGCACTAGCCGATTTAAAAAAGCAGTTTGAGGACGATGAAAAAATCGAAAAATAAATTTTAGAAATTTTCTTGAATATACTTTTTAATAAAATCACCAACTTCTGATGTCATTGATGGATTATTATTGATGTCAGCTGTAGAAATTTTACTTTTTAATGAAAATTCTACAGCTTCTTGAATCATCTTAGCTCCATTTTCATAACCAAGATATTTAAGCATCATAGAGGCTGATAGTATTGCAGCAATAGGATTAGCTATATTTTTATTAGTTGCCTGAGGATATGAACCATGGATAGGTTCAAAAAGTCCCATGGTTTTACCGATTGAAGCAGAGGGTAAAATACCTATTGAGCCACCAATTACACTTGCTTCATCAGAAATTATATCTCCAAAAAGATTTTCTGTTAAAATTACATCAAATTGTTTTGGATTTATTATAATTTGCATGGCTGCGTTATCAACAAACATATAATCTAATTGAATTTCAGGATGTTTTAATGCAATTTCTTGAACTGTTTTTCTCCACAATCTTGAGGTTTCAAGTACATTAGCTTTGTCAATTAAAGTTATTTTATTTCTTCTCTTTTTTGCATAATCAATTGCTAAATAAGTAACTCTTTTAATTTCATCAACTGTATATGTGCATGTGTCAGATGAAAAATTACTTTCCGATTTTTTTTCACCAAAATATAAACCACCAGTTAATTCTCTAACAATTAACATATCTGTATTCTCAATTATATTTTTTTTAAGTGGAGATAAACTTAAAAGTTCATCGTAAGATCTCACCGGTCTCAAATTAGCATATAGTCCAAGTTCTTTTCTTAGTCTCAGTAATCCTTGCTCAGGTCTTACCTTTAGATTAGGATTATTATCAAACTTTGGATGTCCAATAGCTCCAAATAAAATAGCATCAGACTCTTTACAAATTTTTAGAGTTTCATCAGGTAATGGGTTGTTATATTTATCAATTGCTATCGCCCCAACATCACAAAATTTATAATTAAATTTAATATCAATTTTTTCTGAAACAGATTCAATAATTTTTAATGATTCTTTAATTATTTCAGGTCCAATTCCATCTCCTGGAAGTGCAGCAATTTTTATCATTGATCTTTAATAAAATCTTTAATTAAATCCTTTTTTGAAATAAGATAATCAATATCATCATATCCATTAATAAGGCACATTTTTTTATAATTATCAACATCAAATTTAATTGATTTATCATTGATGATTAAAATTTGTTCAGGGAGATCTATTTTAATTTTTATTTTTGGATTTTTAAAAACCTCATCAAATAAATATTTAAGCAATTCATCATTAACTTGGATTGGTAAAATATTGTTGTTTAAAGCATTCATTTTAAATATATCAGCAAAAAAACTAGATATAACAACATCGAATCCATAATCCTTTATGGCCCAAGCTGCATGTTCTCTACTAGAACCACATCCAAAATTAGCTCCTGCCAACAATATGTTTCCATTAAACAAAGGATTATTTAAGATAAAATCATTATAAATTTTATTATTACTTTTAAATCTCCAGTCTCTAAATAAATTTTCTCCAAAATTTAATTTACTTGTAGCTTTTAAAAATCTGGCAGGAATTATTTGATCTGTATCAATATTTTCAATAGGAATTGGTACTGCAGATGAGTCAATTATATTTATTTTTTTATTACTCATTATTTATATCTACTATTTTTCCGTGAATTGCAGTTGCTGCAGCTAATATTGGACTAGAAAGAATTGTTCTTGATCCAGGCCCTTGTCTTCCTTCAAAATTTCTATTGGATGTAGAAATACAAAGTTCACCTGGTGGAATTTTATCGTCATTCATACCCAAACATGCAGAGCACCCAGGTTGTCTAATTTCAAAACCAGAATCAGTAAAAATATTATCTAAACCTTCTTCTTTAATTTGATTTAAAACTTTTTGAGAACCTGGTACTACAAGAGCATTAACATTATCTGCTTTTCTTTTGTTTTCTATGTATTTAGCAACTAATCTAAAATCTTCAATTCTAGAGTTTGTGCAACTACCTATAAAAACATAATTTATCTTTTTTCCGATAAGGCTTTCACCAGATTTGAATCCCATATAGTCTAAGGACTTTAAATCAGATTTATTATTGTGATTAGGTATTTTATCATTGTATTTCATACCCATACCTGGATTAGTACCATATGTTAACATCGGGTAAATATTAGATGCATTAAATGAATGTTCTTGATCAAATATTGCATTTTTATCTGTTTTTAATTTATTCCATGTTTCTATTTTAGATTTTAATTGATCACCTTTTGGTGAGTATTCTCTCTTCTCTAAATATTTAAATGTTATTTCATCAGGTGCAATTATCCCACCTCTAGCTCCCATTTCTATACTCATGTTACAAACAGTCATTCTTCCTTCCATTGACATTTTTTTAAAAACATCTCCACTGTATTCAACAAAAAAACCTGTTCCACCATTAGTACCAAGCTTTGATATTATGTAAAGAATTATATCTTTTGGAGTAACATTTTTATTTAGTTTGCCATTGATACTAATTCTCATTTTTTTTGGCTTATTAATTAATAAACATTGACTGGCAAGCACCTGTGCAACTTGACTTGTTCCTATTCCAAAAGCTACTGCCCCGAATGCCCCATGAGTAGAAGTGTGGCTATCCCCACATACAATTGTCATTCCAGGTTGAGTGATTCCAAGTTCTGGACCTATAACATGAACAATTCCTTGATTAGGATTTCCTAAATCAAATAAGTCAATATCATATTCCAGGCAATTTAATTTTAATTTTTCAACTTGAATTTTGGAGAGTTCATCCTTGATTGGAAGATGTTGGTTTAAAGTTGGAACATTATGATCAACGGTAGCAACAATTTTACCTGGATCAAAAACTCTAAGATTTTTTCTTTTGAGTTCTTCGAACGCTTGTGGACTAGTAACTTCGTGAATAAAATGTTTATCTATGAGAAAAATATCTGGACCATTTTCAATGCTTTCTACAATGTGCGAATCCCAAACTTTATCAAAAAGTGTTTTTGACATATAATTATATATTCGATAATTTTATTATGTGAGGAAGATCACTGTCAGTGACTTCTTTCTTTATATCAGCGAATTTTAAAAATTCATGATAAACTTTATCTAACTGGATTTTTGATAAATTATATCCGATTTTTTTTGCTCTAAATGCTAAAGCTGCTCTTCCGCTTCTTGCTGTCAATAAGATAGCAGATTCATTAACCCCAACATCGTGGGGATTGATTATTTCATAAGTTTCTCTATTCTTAATAACACCATCTTGGTGAATTCCTGAGCTATGTGCAAATGCATTAGATCCAACAATAGCTTTGTTAGGTTGAACAATCATACCCATAAGCTCTGAAACCATTTGACTTGTATCATATAGGAGCTTTGAGTTTATATTAGTATCAAGATTTAATTCATTATGTTGTCTTAAAACCATGACCACTTCTTCTAAAGAAGTATTACCAGCTCTTTCACCAATTCCATTTATAGTACATTCAATCTGTCTAGCTCCATTTATAACACCCTCAATTGAGTTTGCTGTAGCTAAACCTAAGTCATTATGACAATGGCAAGAAATAATTGCTTTATCAATATTTGGAACATTGTTTATCAAGAATTTAATTTTCTTTCCATATTCGTTGGGAAGACAATAACCTGTTGTGTCTGGAATATTTAAGACTGTAGCACCAGCATCTATAACTTTCTCACAAACTGTAGCTAGAAAATCATTATCTGTACGACCAGCGTCTTCAGCATAAAATTCAATATCATCAACAAATTTCTTTGCATACTTTACAGCAGCGACAGCTCTTTCGAGAATATCGTCTCTATTAGAGTTAAATTTATGTTTAATGTGAGAGTCTGACGTCCCAATGCCAGTATGAATTCTTGGTTTGACAGCTTTTTTTAATGATTCAGCTGCAACTTCAATATCTTTTTTAACAGCTCTAGTTAAACCACAAACACTTGCATTCTTTACAATTTTTGAAATTTCAACAACTGAATTAAAATCACCTGGGCTTGATATTGGAAAACCAGCTTCAATTATATCAACACCAAGTTGATCTAACCTTTTAGCTATTACAAGTTTTTGTTTTGTTTCAAGTTTACATCCAGGGACCTGTTCACCATCTCTAAGAGTGGTATCAAAAATCTTAACTTTATCTTTATGCATTAACTTTCAATGAAGGGCTAAATTAATAAATATGATGATAAATTGTAAATGTTTTTACAAACTATTCCAGATTTTTAAATCTGGGAAACCTGCTTCAATTTTTAATTGTTTTTTTGTTACAGGATGGATGAATTCTAAACTTTGAGAGTGTAAACATATACTTAAATCTTTATTTGGTCTTTTTGCTCCATACTTAATATCGCCCATTATTGGACAACTAATGTTTGAAAGTTGAGCTCTGATCTGATGATGTCTTCCAGTTTCTAAGTTGATTTTCAATACATTATAGTTATCTAATTCTTTAACCAGTTTATAATTCAATATACTTTCTTTGGAGCCTTTTATTTCTTTATTAACAACAAATGATTTGTTTTTTTTTTCATTTTTTTTAAGAAAATTTATGAGTCTTCCTGATTTTTTTATTGTATTCTTTTCAGTAATAGCTACATAAGTTTTTTTTATTTCTCTATTATTTAAGATTTTATTCATTCTTTCCAGACACTTACTGGTTTTAGCAAGAATTAATAAACCACTTGTTGGTCTATCTATTCTATTAACCAGCCCTACAAACACATTTCCTTTTTTGTTGTATTTTAATTTTACGTAGTTCTTGCAAAGCTCTAATATAGATTGATCACCAGTCTTGTCAGATTGAGAAAGTTGTCCGGGTCTTTTGTTAACGATGAGAAAATGATTGTCTTCAAAAACAATTTTCATTTAGTACATTTCATTTTTGTTAGGAAAATCAAGGTTTTTAACATCATCTACATAATTTTGGATAGCTGATTTTACTGTTGAGTTCAAATCTAAATATCTTCTTAAAAATCTAGGATTAAATTCGTGAGTTAAACCTAATAAATCATGAAGAACAAGAACTTGACCGTCAACATGATTTCCAGCGCCAATACCAATTAAAGGAAGATTTGTTTCTTTACTGACCTTTTTTGATAAATCAGAAGGTATTTTTTCAAGGACAGTAGCAAAACACCCTTTATCCTCTAGAAATTTAGTATCTTCAATTAACTGTTTGGCTTCATGTTCTTCCTTAGCTCTTACACTGTAAGTTCCAAACTTGTAAATGGATTGTGGAGTTAAACCTAAATGTCCCATCACAGGTATTCCAGCCTTAATGATTTTATCAATTGAATCTCCAATTTCACTTCCACCTTCCATCTTTACTGCATGGGCTCCTGATTCTTTCATTATTCTAATCGCTGATCTTAGGGCTTCTGTGGGATCAGACTGATATGACCCAAATGGTAAATCAACAACTACTAAAGCTCTTTTAACTGCTTTAACTACTGAGGATGCATGGTATATCATTTGGTCAAGTGTAATAGGGACTGTAGTTTCATTTCCAGCTATTACATTTGATGCTGAATCACCAACTAGTATTACATCTATATTCGCTTCATCTACAATTCTAGCAAATGTAAAATCATATGCTGTTAACATACTAATTTTCTCACCTTTTGATTTCATTTCGTGAAGTGTGTTGGTGGTAATTCTTTTGTACATCTTTAAAATATTTCCAGCAAATTTATTTAAATAAAATTAATAAACACTGACATAGTGGCAGTAAATAATACTGGCATAATCATTGAAATTATTTTTTAAAATATTTAATTATGAGTAAAATTATAGGAATTGATTTAGGAACAACAAATTCATGTGTTTCCGTTATGGAAGGAAATGAACCTGTTGTTATTCCAAATGCAGAAGGTAAAAGAACAACACCATCTGTTATTGCTTTTGTTGAAGGAGGTGAAATTAAAGTTGGTGATCCTGCCAAGAGACAAGCAGTAACTAACCCAACAAAAACTATCTCATCAATTAAGAGATTTATGGGTAGTAAGTTTTCTGAATCAAAAAATGACGCAAAAAGATCTGCTTATAAGGTAGTCAAAGGAGATAATGATACATCAAGGGTCGATATCGATGGCAGGTTGTATACACCGCAGGAATTATCTGCCATGATTTTACAAAAAATGAAAAAAACTGCTGAGGATTATTTAGGAACATCAGTTACTGAAGCTGTTGTTACAGTTCCTGCATATTTCAATGATGCTCAACGACAAGCTACAAAAGAGGCAGGTGAGATTTCGGGCTTAAAAGTTCAAAGAATCATAAATGAACCAACAGCTGCGGCACTTGCATATGGTTTAGATAAATCAGGTAAAGATCAAAAAATTGCAGTTTATGACTTAGGTGGTGGAACTTTTGATATTTCAATATTAGAATTGGGTGATGGAGTTTTTGAAGTATTATCAACTAATGGTGATACCAGGCTCGGTGGTGATGATTTTGATGAAAAAATTATTGATTTTCTTGCAGAGGAATTTAAATCATCTGAAAATATTGATTTAAGGGATGATCCAATGGCTTTACAGAGATTAAAGGAAGCTGCTGAAAAGGCAAAAATTGAATTATCCTCTTCAACTCAAACTGAAATAAATTTACCATATGTCACTGCTACTTCATCTGGGCCAAAGCACCTTGTTAAGACTTTAACTAGGGCTAAATTTGAGCAATTATGTTCAGATTTAGTTAAAAGATCCATGGAGCCTGTTAAAAAAGCAATTGATGATGCTGGGATTAACAAAAATGAAATTAATGAAGTCATATTAGTTGGTGGTTCAACAAGAATTCCTATCATTCAATCAGAAGTTGAAAAATTTTTTGGTAAAAAACCCTCTAAAGGAGTTAACCCTGATGAGGTGGTTGCTGTAGGCGCAGCAATTCAAGGAGGTGTTTTAACTGGTGACGTTAAAGATGTATTGTTACTTGATGTTACTCCTCTTTCCCTAGGAATAGAAACCATGGGTGGGGTGATGACTAAATTGATTGAAGCAAATACCACAATTCCATCAAAAAAATCTCAAGTTTTTTCAACAGCTGCTGATAATCAGCCATCTGTTGAAATTCATGTTCTTCAAGGTGAAAGATCTATGGCAAAAGATAACAAAACTATCGGAAGATTTCATTTGGATGGTATTCCACCTTCACCGAGAGGTGTGCCCCAGATTGAAGTAACTTTTGATATAGATGCAAATGGAATAATTCAAGTCACAGCACTTGATAAAGCTACTAACAAATCACAAGATATTAGAATTGAAGCCTCTTCAGGTCTTACTGAAGAAGAAATTGAAAAAATGAAAAAGGAAGCAGAGGCGAATGCAGACTCTGATAAAAAGCTTAAGGAAGAAGCTGATACTTTGAATTCAGCTGATACTATGATATTTCAAACTGAAAGTCAGCTAAAAGAATTTGGTGAGAAGCTTTCAGCTGATAAGAAAAAACCTATTGAAGATGCTCTAGAAACTCTAAGGAAATCTCATGAGGCAAAAAATCTAGATTCTATAAAAACAGATTTAGAAAAATTAAATGAAGCATGGAAAAATGCATCTGAGGAACTTTACAAAGCTCAAGCCGAATCTTCTAAGAATGATGATTCATCATCTGGAAATGAGAAATCTACTAAGAAAGAAGGGGAAGATGATGTTCAAGATGTAGACTTTGAGGAAGTTAAGTAAAATTTTTTTGCAAATTAAAACGTGTCTAACTGACACGTTTTTTTTTGTAGGTAAGTCAATTATGAGTAAAAATCAAAAACTAAAAGTTATAAATAAAGTCAATAATAATACATTGATGGAGCATTTGAATATAGAGTTTATCGACGTAGGAAATGATTATTTGACCGCAAAAATGCCGGTAAGTTCAAAAGTTCATCAACCTGATGGAGTTTTACATGGAGGAGCAACGGTAGCACTTGCTGAGTCAGTTGGAAGTGCTGCTTCATTTTTATTTATAAATCCTATAAATCAAACTGTAAGAGGATTAGAAATTTCGGCAAATCATTTAAGATCAGCTAAAAAAGGTCATGTTTATGCTACTGCAAACCCAATTCATATTGGTAAAAAAACACACCTTTGGGAGATAAAAGTTATAGATGACGAGTCTAATTTAATTTCACATTGTAAACTAACAACAATAGTAGTTGATAAAAAATAATTTATAGACTTAAATAATTTGTTTTAGTAGTTTAAATTTACGTTTTAAATTAATATATATGAAAAGTGTAGTTACATGCGATCTTGAAGGAGTTATAGAAACAATTAATCCTGATGGCGAAAAATTATTTGGATATAAAAAAAATGAACTTGTAGGAAAGAAAAGGGTTTCTTTGTTCTCTGCAGGAGAAATTGTTATTCAAAATGTAGGTATGTGGCTATCTCAAGCTAATAAACATGGCGAATATACTACTAAGACATATTTTATTAATAAGAATGGTAATAAATTTAATGCTGAAATTAAAATCACTCCGACCTTTGCAAATGGAAAAAACAACCCTCAAACAGGATATTGTGGTATTACAGTACCAATTGATGAGGAAGTTGAAATACCTATTAAGTTTTCAACAATTTTTATTAAATGGGCTTTTGCTATTACCAGGGGGGGGTTTACAAGTGCTTCATTATTTCCAATATTTGCTGTTGCAGCATTTTTGGCTGGTTCTGGCGATAATCTTTTTAATATTACATCATTAATTTTATGTTCTTTAGGTATAGTTTTTTTACATGTTTCATCTAATCTGTTTAATGATTATTATGATGTAAAAGATGGTACTGATGGAGCAAATACTGAATACTTTAATGCTGGATTAAATTCTACAGTTTTAGAAGGAGCACAACTTTCTGGTGGAAGCAGATCAATTGAATTAGGTTTGATTACATTAGATGGCACGTTATCTTTAGCAAGAAAGATGATGTTAGTAGCTATATTAGTTACTGCAATATTACTTTATAACAGCTACAACATTACTGGAAGTTTTTCTAATGCTCAGAATGCAATGATTCTTGGTTTAATTGGTGGTTTATTAGGATATTTTTATACTGCAAGACCATTAAGATTAGTTTCAAGAAGAGGTCTTGGTGAGGTTGCTATCTTTTTAGCTTTTGGACCTGTATTAACTTTAGGATCATTATATGCTGTTTCAAGTACAACAGTTGAAATGTTTTCTGAGGATTTTTATAATGCTATTTACATAGGCATTCCTTTTGGATTTTTAACTACAAATATTTTATACATAAATCAATTCCCTGATACTGATAGTGATGCAAAAACTGGAAAAAATCATTTAATAGTAACTTTTGGAAAGAAAGCTGCTAGATGGGGATATTTAGTGATTTTGATAGCTGCGTTTGCATCATCATTCCTTTTAAGATCGCTTCTTGAAAGTAATATAGAAAATTTCAATTCTTTGTTTTTTAATATTGGAAATGGATTATTGTTTTTATATGGGTTTTTAGCCTTTATTAACCTGAACAAAAATTATGAATCTAGGGAATTAATACATTCTAATTTAAAGACTATTTATCTACAAATTTTTTATGGAATGTTTATTTTATTTGCCATATACTTTATACCTTACATTCAATCAATATTATAAATTAAATTATGTTTATTGAACAGGCATTAGACTTTAAAAATGATTGGTGGAGATATTTCATTGGTTTTATTGTTATTTTTCTTTTTTGGCAATTAATTGGAGCTATCCCATTAATAATTGGGATGATTTCTCAAATGGATTTCTCTGATTCAGACAGTTTACAAGCCCTAGAAAACCCAATTGATATGTTTTCTATGATTGGAAGTAAGAATACGGTTTTAACATTGCTTTTAATTTCCTTCCTGGTTGGATTTCTGGGATTATTTATTGTTGTAAAAAATATTCACAATCAAAATTTTAAGTCCTTAATTACTTCAAGAAAAAAAATTGATTATTCTAGAATTCTTCATTGCTTCTTAGTAATATTTATACTTAATTCTTTAATGATTTTTATATCATATGTAATTTCTCCTTCATCATTTGAATATAATTTTCAATTAGAACCATTTTTGATTTTAATTCTAATATGTATTTTTCTGCTACCATTTCAAACGACGTTCGAAGAATTATTGGTAAGGGGGTATTTATTACAAGGATTTGGTATTGCTTTTAAAAGTAGAGCAGCTGCTTTTATCATACCATCTATTATTTTTGGGTTTTTACATATTTTAAATCCTGAAATTGATAAACTTGGTTATGGATTTCTTGTTGCCTATATTTTGATGGGTATGACATGGGGAATTTTTACCTTAATGGATGATGGAAATGAACTAGCTATTGGAGCTCATTATGCAAATAATTTAGTTGTATTCTTATTTTTAACAGCCGATTGGCATGCTGTACAAACAAATGCAGTATTTATATCTCTTGAAGAACCAAATTTACTTAGTATGATAATTCCAATGTTTATTTATTATCCAATTTTAATTTTTTACTTTTCAAAAAAGTATAATTGGACAAATTGGTCAGATAAATTATTTGGTAAAATAAATGATAATTATGAGTCTTAATAAAAATTCAATCTTTGCTTGGGCTTCATTTATATTAACTCTTTTAGGAATTGCATTAATTTTTTTAGGAGTTTTAAAATATCCTGAATATGCTATTGGATTTTCAGTTGTTGGAGTAGGTTTTATAGCAATTGGTTGGGCATTCAATGCATTAAAGGGAAGAATTTAGATCATTTTTTCTGGATTTACCCATTCATCAAATTCTTTTTCACTCAGATATCCAGATTTTAATGCCTCGGTTTTTAGTGTTGTTCCGTTTTTATGAGCATTATTTGCTATTTCTGCAGCTTTATAATACCCTATTTTTTTATTTAATGCGGTTACCAACATCAATGAGTTATTCAAATGCTCTTTAATTTTCTTTTTATTAGCCTTTAATCCTTTCAAACAGTTTTTATTAAAACTATCGCAAGCATCTGCAATTAAATGGGCAGATTCAATAAGTTTGTGAGCAAGAACAGGCTTAAAAACATTTAATTCTAGATGTCCTTGACTTCCTGCGATAGTTACAGTACTGTCATTACCCATTATTTGAGTACATACCATCGATAGAGCTTCACACTGAGTTGGGTTAACCTTTCCTGGCATTATAGAACTTCCTGGCTCATTTGACGGAAGTATTAGTTCTGCAAATCCTGATCTTGGACCACTTCCAAGCAATCTAATATCATTTGCTATTTTAAATAAAGAAACTGCTATTTGTTTTAATGCTCCATGAGTTTCAACTAATGCATCATTTGAAGCGATAGATTCAAATTTATTTTCTGCAGGTTTAAAGTCAATGTTTGTTTGATTACATATATTTTTAACAACGGTTTTATCAAAATTTAATGGAGTGTTTAAGCCAGTACCTACAGCTGTTCCTCCGATTGCTAATTCTTTAAGATGAGAGAGACTGTTTTTAAGAGATTTTAAGCCATGAGATATTTGTGATTCATAACCTGAAAACTCTTGCCCTAAAGTTAAGGGAGTAGCATCCATAAGATGAGTTCTTCCAATTTTAACTTCTTTACTAAATTCATTTACCTTTGACTTTAGAGTTTTTATAAAATTTTCAATTGACACAATTGTTTTTTCAAGTAAAAGTTTTGTAACTGCGATGTTTATTGCTGTTGGAAAAGAATCATTTGAAGATTGAGACATATTAACATCATCATTCGCTTTTATAAATTTATCATCAATTAAAGTTTTTCCTAAAATAATATTAGCCCTATTAGAAATTACCTCATTAATATTCATATTTGTTTGTGTTCCAGATCCTGTTTGCCATATGACTAGAGGAAATTCATTATCATGAATACCTTCTAATATTTCGTCACACACTTCACTTATCAATTTCATTTTTTTGTTATCAAGAATTTTTGATTCGTTATTAGCTTGTGCACATGATTTTTTAATTATAGAGTATGCTTTTATAATTTCAATTGGCATTGAACTTGGTTTACCAATTTTGAAATTTTCAATTGATCGTTGAGTTTGAGGACCCCAAAGTGAGGCTTTTGGTATTTTTACTTCCCCAATAGTGTCATACTCTATTCTATACTTCATGGATTTAAATTATATTACAAATTTACAAAATACTGATTTAAATATGTTGATAAAGTATTTTCTAACCTTTTAAATTATTAATTATATGGTTATCTTTGTAATATGTTTGAATTTGATCAGTACTTAGGTTTTTTAATATTTATGACGATTTTAACTATGGGCTTCTGGCTTATGATTCTTCTTTTAGGTTTTATTATACCTTACTGGGTTACTGGTTCTTTCTTCGAATGGCTCAAGGAAAGAAAGAAGAAATAATACTTAGGTTTTTACTCCATATTTTTTTAATTCTTCAACCATTTGCTTGGTATTTTTATAGTGAATAGCATTAATTTTTGCTTTTTGCGCTCCAATTATATTAGAACTATTATCATCGATAAAAACTGTGTGTTCAGGGATAATCGAATGTTTTTTAATTATATAATCATATATTTCTATATCAGGTTTAATCATTTTAATTTCACCAGAAACAACTATATCTTCAAATAAATTCAGAAAATCAAACTTTTTAATTGCTATTGGAAAAGTTTCTTGACTCCAATTTGTTAAGGCTAAAAGCTTATATTTTTTAGATTTTACTAGCTTTTTGAGAACATTTACAGTTTCACCAATTTCATCTTTTAACATATCTTCCCACCGACCGTAATACATTTTTATCAATTTTTCAAATTCTGGAAATTCTGATATTTTTTCTTCGGTTGCTTTTTTCATTGAATAACCTTTGTCTTGCATTAAGTTCCATTCATTTGTACAAATATTATCGAAAAACCATTCCATTTTAGAATCATTTTTAAAAATATCTTTATAAACATACCTTGGGTTCCAATCAATTAAAACACCACCCAAATCAAAAATAATTGTATTAATTTTAATCATTGTTGTTCGACATTAGAAAGGATTTAAGAAAGGGGTCAATGTTACCATCTAAAACAGATGAAGCATCTCCAATTTCAGTACTGGTTCTTACATCTTTAACCATCTTGTAAGGGTGTAGAACATAGTTTCTTATTTGTGATCCCCATTCTATTTTTTTCTTACTATCCTCAATTTTTTTCCTAGCCTCTAGTTTTTTATTTAGTTCAATTTCATAAAGCTGAGATTTCAGCAGAATTAATGCTTTATTTTTATTATCGAGCTGTGATCTTGTTTCTGAGTTTTCAATAACTATCCCAGTTGGAATATGTTTTAATCTAACAGCTGTTTCAATTTTGTTTACGCTCTGTCCACCTGCACCACTTGATCTCATAGTATCCCATTCAATTTCAGAATTATTAATTTCTATCTCTATACTTTCATCAACCAGTGGATATACATAAACTGAGGCAAATGAAGTATGTCTTTTTGCATTACTGTCAAAAGGTGATAGTCTTACCAGTCTATGAACACCATTTTCACCTTTTAACCATCCGAATGAATAATCACCTTGAATTTCAATTGTAATTGTTTTTATACCTGCGACATCTCCATCAACTAAATTAAGTTGTTTTGTTTTAAATCCTCTTTTTTCACACCACATCATGTACATTCTTGTTAACATACTAGCCCAATCACAACTTTCAGTTCCACCAGCACCTGCGGTTATTTGCAACACTGTTGATAATTCATCACCCTCAGATGATAACATGTTTTTAAACTCTAATTCTTCAAGTGTTTTTTTACACTTTTCATAAATTTCTGTTAAACCATCCTCTTGAACTTCCTTGTTTTTAAAATATTCATAAGTGATCTCAAGCTCATCACATAATGATTCAGCTAGTTCAAAACCAACCACCCAGTCTTTTATTGATTTTATTTTTTTTAAAATAATTTGGGCCTGGGAATTATCATTCCAAAAGTCAGGATTAAGTGTTTTTTCTTCGAGATTTGAGATTTCAATTCTTTTACTTTCTAAGTCAAAGATACCGTCTTAGGGACCCAAGACGTTGAATTAAATTTTTAATATTATCTGTAGTAATCAAAACAAACCAAAATTAAATAAATTAATTGTTTTAATATTAATCATAAACTATATTTAACATAAGAGATTATAATGTTATTCAATAATGAATGTGAATTTAATAAGTGATACTGTTACAAAGCCAACAGAAGCTATGATGGAAGCTATGTTTAATGCTCATGTTGGTGATGATGTTTTTAAAGAAGACCCCACTGTAAATGATTTAGAGGAGAAGGTTGCTAATCTTTTTGGTATGGAGAAAGCACTCTTTTTCCCCTCCGGTACAATGACAAATCAGACAGCTGTAAAAATTTTAACAAATCCTGGAGATCAACTCATTTGCAGTAAATATGCTCATATTTATAATTACGAGGGTGGGGGAGTAAGTTTTAATTCTGGTGTTTCTTGTAAGTTGATAGGGGGTGATAGAGGATTATTTAACGTAGAAGATGTTGTAAAGTCTATAAATCCTCCAGATTTTTATCATAGCCCTAAAACTAGCTTGGTTTGTATTGAGAATACAACTAATAAAGGTGGCGGAGCATGCTGGGATATTGAAGAGTTAAAAAAAATTAAAAAAATATGTGATGAAAACAACCTTTTTTTTCATATGGATGGTGCTAGAATTTGGAATGCTTTTGTTAAAAATAAAATTAATTTTAAAGAATATGGAAATATCTTTGATACAATTTCTGTTTGTCTTTCAAAGGGTCTGGGTTGTCCAGTAGGATCACTTCTTCTTACTTCTTCTCAATATTTTGAAAATGCTTTGAAAATTAGAAAAATTCTTGGGGGTGGAATGAGGCAGTCGGGATTCCTAGCAGCCTGCGGAATTTATGCCTTAGAAAATAATATTAATCGACTTAAAGATGATCATCTTAAAGCTCAAGAAATTGGAAATGTTTTAAATAAACTAGCTTACATCAAAAAAGTAGAGCCTGTAGAAACTAATATTGTAATTTTTGAAATTGATGATAAATATTCTTCATCTGTTTTCCAAAATAAATTATCAGAAAAAGGAATTGAAATTATAAGCATGGGTGATAATAAATTAAGAATAGTAACTCACTTAGATTATAATCAGAATCACCATGAATATTTTCTAGATTGTTTAGCTAAAATTCATGACAATTTTTAAAAAATTCATCAAAAACAATAATTTGATGTATTTTTGCGAAATGATGTTCAAAATGGTGCATGAAAAATAAAATAGATGCTCACAAAAATATCCTATCATTAATTGGTAATACACCACTTATTAAATTAAATAGAATTGTTAAAGGGTTTAAAGGTTCATATTACGCTAAGTATGAAGCATTCAATCCAGGTCATTCAAACAAAGATAGAATTGCTTTACACATAATTGAGTCAGCAGAAAAAAAAGGCTTAATAGATAAAACCACAACAATCATCGAGACTACATCTGGAAATACTGGATTCAGTTTATCCATGGTTTCTATGGTTAAAGGATATAAATGTATAGTTGCAGTTTCTTCAAAATCATCTGCTGATAAAATTGATATGTTAAAATCTATGGGTGCAAAGGTTTATGTTTGTCCAGCTAATGTTCCTGCTGATGATAAAAGATCATATTATCAAGTTGCCAAAAGATTAAATGAAGAAATTAAAGATTCAATCTATATAAATCAATATTTTAATGAATTAAATATTGACGCACACTATTCTACAACTGGTCCAGAAATTTGGGAACAAACTTCAGGAAAAATTACTCATCTGATAGCTAGTAGCGGAACTGGTGGCACAATCTCTGGAATAGGAAGGTTTTTAAAAGAAAAAAATTCAAAAATTAAAATTATAGGAGTAGATGCTTATGGATCAGTTTTGAAAAAATTTCATGAAACTGGCGAGTTTGATGAAAATGAAATATATCCTTACAGAATAGAGGGTTTAGGAAAAAATCTTATACCAACCTCAACTGATTTTCAAGTTATTGACCACTATGAAAAAGTTACAGATGAAGAAAGTGCTATCTTTTCAAGAAAAATTGCTGAAAAAGAAGGTATATTTGTGGGGTACACATCTGGTGCGTGCATGCAAGCTATTAAACAATTAAATAAATTAAATATTTTTGACGAAAACAGCGTTACAATAACTGTTTTTTGTGATCATGGATCAAGATATATGAGCAAAATATATAGTGATGAGTGGATGAAAAATCAAGGATTTTCTGTAAAAACTAAAGATGAGCAAGAATCACAAATTGAATTTATAAGATAATGGCAGATTTATTTGAAAAATTTTTAAAAAACATGGGTCCTCTCGGAAAGTGGGCTTCAGTTGCTGAAGGTTATTTTGTTTTTCCAAAACTTGAGGGACAGATTTCTAACAGAATGAAATTTAATGGAAAAGAAGTTATCACTTGGAGTATAAATGATTATCTAGGTTTATCTAATCATCCTGAAGTAAGAAAAGTTGATGCTGAAGCTGGTAAAGAGTATGGTTCAGCATATCCAATGGGTGCCAGAATGATGTCTGGACACACAGATTTACATGAAATACTTGAAAATCAACTTGCTGAGTTTGTATGTAAAGATTCTGCTTACGTATTAAATTTTGGATATCAAGGAATTTTGTCAATAGTTGATACTTTAGTTTCTAAAAATGATGTCATTGTATATGATATTGATTCCCATGCATGTATTGTAGATGGAGTTCGATTACATGTTGGTAAAAGATTTACATTTCAACACAATGATATAGAAAGTCTTGAAAAAAACTTAGTTAGAGCTCAAAATATTGTAGAAAAAACTGGTGGAGGAATATTAGTAATTTCTGAAGGTGTTTTTGGAATGAGAGGTGAACAAGGAAAAATCAAAGAAATTGTAAAACTTAAAGAAAAATATGATTTTAGGCTTTTAGTTGATGATGCACATGGCTTTGGAACTCTTGGAAAAACTGGAGCTGGAGCTGGTGAAGAACAAGGTGTTCAAGACGAAATTGATGTTTATTTTGCAACATTTGCCAAATCATTGGCTTCAACAGGTGCTTTTGTTGCAGGTTCAAGCGAAGTTGTAAAGTATCTTAAATATAATATGAGATCTCAAATGTTTGCCAAATCTTTACAGATGCAATTAGTTGCTGGAGCTCTAAAAAGATTAGAATTGCTAAAAAACACTCCACAATTGAGAGAAAATTTGTGGACAAATGTAAAAATGCTTCAAAATGGCTTAGTTGAAAGAGGTTTTGATATTGGAAGTACTCAAAGTTGTGTAACACCTGTTTTTTTAAAGGGAGATGTCCCTGAAGCAATGGTTCTAGTTAAAGACTTAAGAGAAAAGTATAATATTTTTTGTTCTATAGTTGTTTACCCTGTTATTCCTAAAGGATTAATTTTACTAAGGCTGATACCTACTTCAACTCACAATTCTGATGATATTAATGAAACCTTAGCAGCTTTTACTGCAATCAGAGACAAACTTAATAATGGAACTTATAAGAGGTTATCTGAAAGAATCAAAGTATAACTTTTTTTGATTTGTAATTTTTTGTTAGTTTTGCCTTTTGATGAGCGTAGACTTAAACAAAAAAATCTTAGACGCCTCAAAACTTTACCTAATTTTAAATCGGTTAGCTAGTCAGTTATTTGAAAATCACAACGACTTTTCAAATACTGTTTTAATTGGTATTCAACCAAGAGGAAAAATTCTTTCAAAAAAAATCAAATATTTGTTAGAATCAATTCATGATATTAAGGATATTAAATTAGGGTTTTTAGATATTACTTTTTTTAGAGATGATTTTGGCAGAGAAAATAAAGTTTTAAACGCTAATAAAACTTCTATTGATTTTAGTATTGAAAATATGACAGTTGTTTTGATTGATGATGTACTTTATACCGGAAGAAGTGTAACAGCTGCCTTATCTGCTCTTCAATCATTTGGAAGACCAGCCAGAGTTGAATTATTAAGTTTAATTGATAGAAGATTTTCTAGACATTTACCTATTCAACCTGATTATTGTGGTTGTCAAGTAGATTCTATTAATAATCAAAGAGTTACTGTAAAATGGAAGGAAATTGATGGAGAAGATTCTGTTTATTTATATATAAAGAATGATAAATAAGTTATCTATTTCAAACTTGCTTGGTATAAAATATCTAAATGAAGATGATATTTACTTGATTTTTGAAACTGCAAGAAATTTTAAGGAGGTTATAAATAGAAAAATAAAAAAGGTACCAAGTTTAAGAGACATAACAATAGCTAATTTATTTTTTGAAAATAGTACAAGAACAAAAATATCTTTTGAATTAGCACAAAAAAGACTGAGTGCTGATGTAGTAAATTTTTCATCATCATCTTCTTCAATAAGTAAAGGAGAGACTTTAGCAGATACGGTAAATAATATTTTATCAATGAAAGTTGACATGGTAGTTATGAGACATCCAAGTCCTGGAGCTAGTGTTTTTTTAGCAAATAATATAGATTCTTGCATTGTTAATGCTGGTGATGGATGTCACGAGCATCCTACTCAGGCTTTATTAGATTCTTTCACACTAGTTGAAAATCTTGGTGATTTGAATGGTAAAAAAATTGTAATTGTTGGTGATATTCTACATTCAAGAGTAGCTTTATCAAATATTTTTGCATTCAAAAAATTAGGTGCTGAAGTAAAAGTTTGTGGCCCAAAAAGTTTAATTCCAAAATACATTAACAAGCTTGGTGTTGATTTTGAGCCAAATTTTGAGTTAGCATTAAATTGGTGTGATGTTGCAAGTATGTTAAGGATTCAAAATGAAAGAATGATTCAAAGTTGTTTTCCATCTACAAGAGAATATGCTAAAGAGTTTGGATTAAATAAGAAAAAACTCTTAAAATTAAATAAAGAAATAATTATTACTCATCCTGGTCCAATTAACAGGGGGGTTGAGCTATCAAGTGATGTTATAGATTCAGGTAAAACAGTTATTTTAGATCAGGTTGAAAATGGAGTAGCAATAAGAATGGCAGTTATGTATCTATTAGCTTCTAGATTATGAATAAATCTCACGTTTTTTTTTTAATTCAAAAGAATACTAAACTACAAGATCTTAAAGATTTTTTCGTTTTAAATTATGATAATAACTGTATTATTCAATTTGAAACTGATTATGATCATGATCATATTTTTTTAAAAGAAATACAAAATAATAATTCTAAACATAAAAAATCTATAGTTTTAATTTCCAAAAACTTAACTTTAGATAATTTCAATAATATAACTCCAACATTGCAGGAAGCATTGGATATTATTGAAATTGAAGAAATTGAAAGATCTTTAAATATCTAAATGGGTTATATTCAGATTTTAGGATGTTATTCAGCAAGTATGACGTTGAATAAGTATCAATCAAGTCAGGTGCTTTTTCACAAAAATCAAACTTATTTGATAGATTGTGGTGAAGCTACACAAGCTTTACTTAATAAACATCAAATTAAACTAAGTTCTATTAATAACATATTTATTTCACATTTACATGGTGATCATTATTTTGGTTTACCTGGACTAATTACGACAATGAATAGAAAGGGTAGAACAAAAACACTTAATTTATTCGCTCCCACAGGAATAAAAGAAATTCTGACTACCATGTTTAAACATGGTAAATCTTGGACTAGCTTTCACATTAAAATAAAAGAAATTGACAAAGAAGAAGATGAAATTTACTCAGAAAATCATTTAAAAGTTGAAACTTTTAAATTAGACCATCGAATCTCTTGTAATGCATTTAAATTTACAATTACTCTAAATGATAAAATATTTAAATATGCCTATTGTTCAGACACGGCATATAATCCTAATATTGTAGAGAAAATTAAAAATATTGATTTGCTTTATCACGAAGCAACTTTTTTGAAACAACATAAACTACTTGCCAGTAAAACAAAACATTCAACTTCAGTTGATGCTGCTAAAATTGCAAAGGAAGCCAATGTTAAAATGCTTCTTATGGGACATTTTTCTACTCGTTATAAGACTTTAGAAAACTTTAAGATTGAAGCATCAGAAATTTTTCAAAACTCTCATATAGCTGAACAAGGTCAGAAATATAATTTTTAGTTATATTTTTACTATATGAAGGATCTATCTGATTTTAGAATTAGTTATGATAAATTAAGTTTGATTGAACAACATTTACCTAAGGAACCAATTAAGTTATTTCAAATTTGGTTTGAAGAATTATGTAAGTCAAATTCTGTTCTTGAACCTAATGCTATGACTTTAAGTACTGTAAGCAATGAAAATAAACCAAGAAATAGAGTCGTATTACTCAAGAAATTTTCTGAAAAGGGTTTTGTTTTTTACACCAATTATAAAAGTAAAAAAGGAATTGACATTAATAATAATCCAAATGTCTCTATTTCCTTTTTTTGGCCTTCGTTTGAAAGACAAGTTATAATAGAAGGAATTTGTAGTAAGATAACCAATAAAGAATCGGATAAATACTTCTATTCCAGACCAATTGACAGTCAGATTGGAGCTATAATTTCTAATCAGAGTTCTGAAATTCCAAACCGTGATTACATAGAAAATAAATTTGACTCTTTTAAGTCTGATAAAACGGAAATATTAAGACCTCTAAATTGGGGTGGATATATAATTAATCCGATTAATGTTGAATTTTGGCAAGGAAGAAAAAACAGACTTCACGACAGAATTCTTTATTATAAAAATGATAATTCATGGTTATTTAAGAGACTTAGTCCATGAAAAAGTTAATTCTAATTAGACATGCAAAATCTGATTGGAGTTTTGACTTACCTGATTTAGAACGTCCAATTTCTAAAAGAGGTAAAAATGACATTAAACTAATGTCTATTATCCTGAAAAAATTAGATATTAACCTAGACCATATTTACATAAGTAAAGCCAAGAGAACAATCCAAACTTTTGAATTTTTCAAAAAGAATAAACTCTTTCTAGAAAATAATTTTTCAATTGAAGATGATTTATATGATTTTCATGGAGATAAAGTTTTAAATTTTATCAAAGATGTTGATGATTCATACTCAAGTATTTTAATAGTTACTCATAATAATACTTGTAATAATTTAGTAGTAAAGTTTACAAATCAATATTTACATGTTCCAACTTGTGGTATATTAATTTTTGAATTTAATGTATCTTTGTGGAAAGATATTTCTGATTCTGATATTAGTTATTATTTTCCAAAAAGTTTTAGATGAATACTTACAGCTTCAAGAATAGAGAATTAAGTTGGTTAGATTTTAATGAAAGAGTTTTACAAGAGGCTGAAGATATTTCTGTTCCATTAATTGAAAGATTAAGGTTTATCGGAATTTTTTCAAATAATTTAGATGAGTTTTATAAAATAAGGTATGCAACTGTAAAAAGAATTGCTTTATCTAATCAAAAAGCAAAAAAACTTTATAAAGGTGAAAGTGCAAAAGATCTACTAAATAAAATAACACTTAGAGCTATTAATTTACAGGAAAAAAGTACAATTATTTTTAACTCAATTCTAAAAGATCTAAAAAAGGAAAATATTCATATCATAAATGAAAAAAATATTCCTCAAGAATCTTTAGAATATTTAAATGACTTTTTTCAAAATAAAGTTTTTCCTAACCTAAAAATTGTATTATTAAATGAAAATGATAGTTTTCCTCAATTAAGTGATTTTTCATCATTTTTAATTGTAAGTATTAAATCAAAAAACAAAAAACTTTATTATGCTCTTATTCAACTACCGACAGAAATTAACAGATTTATCGTTTTAGGGGATAAAAACAAGAAAAATATATTAATGCTTGATGATTTGATAAGATATAATCTAAATCAATTATTTAAAATATTTGATCCGTTAGAAGTTACTGCTAATATGATTAAATTTAGTAGAGATGCGGAACTTGATTTTGATGACGATATATCCAAGAGTTATTTAGAAAAAATATCTCAAAGCGTTAAAGATAGACTTAAAGGAGAACCTGTAAGGTTTGTTTATGATAAAGAAATTAATACTGAGACTCTTAAATTTTTATTATCCAAAATGAATATTAACTCTGATACTGATAGCATAATTCCTGGAGGTAAATATCATAACAGTCGAGATTACATGAATTTTCCAAATTTGAAAACAAAACTTACTTATAAAAAAATTATTCCTCTAAGTATTGTTGATTTTAATAATAATAAAAGTGTTTTTGAAACTTTGGATAAAAAAGACTTTTTACAACATACTCCCTATCATAATTTTAATCATATTTTAAGTTTTCTGTCTGAAGCTTCAATTGATCCTGATGTTAGAAAAATTTCTATAACTATATATCGATTATCTAGACTTTCAAGTGTTGCAAACACTCTAATTAATGCAGCAAAAGGAGGTAAAGAAGTTGTAGTTCAAATAGAACTGCAAGCTAGATTTGATGAAACTGCTAACATTGATTATGCTAAATTAATGCAGGAGGAAGGAGTTAAATTAATTTTTGGAATTCCAAGTTTAAAAGTTCATGCTAAAATTTGTGTTGTTGAAAAAATAATTGACAAAAAAATTAAAAAATATGGCTTTATAAGTACTGGTAATTTTAATGAGTCAACTGCAAAAATCTATACTGATTTCACCTTATTTACTGCAAATAAAGATATTTTAAATGATGTATCTAAGGTGTTTAATTTTTTCAAATTTAATTACAAGAAATTTAAGTTTAAGCATCTTATTTTATCACCATATAATACTCAAACTCATTTTACTGAACTAATCGAAAATGAAATTCTTAATGCTAAAAAAGGAAAAGAAGCTTTTATTAAAATAAAACTTAATAATATAACAAGTTATTCTATGGTCGAGGAACTCTGTAGGGCAAGTATTAATGGTGTTAAAATTAAAATGATCATTAGAGGAATTTGTTGCTTAATACCTAATCAACCTAATATGAGCTCAAATATTGAAGTAATAAGTGTGGTAGATAAGTTTTTAGAACATACTAGACTTTTTATTTTTTGTAATGGAGGCAAGAACAATACTTATATTTCTTCAGCTGATTGGATGACCAGAAATCTAGAAAATAGAGTAGAAGTTACTTGTCCTGTATTGGATAAGAATATTTCAAAAAAATTAAATGAAATTTTTGATATATATTGGAAAGACAATGTCAAAGCAAGGTTAGTAAATTCTTTAAAAAACAACGAATACAGAAGTAATAATAGAGGCAAATTTAGATCTCAAGAAAAAGTTTATGAATTTCATTTAAACGAGATTGAAAAATAATATTTTAATAAAAAAAGTTGCAACAATTGATATTGGATCCAATGCAATAAGATTACTAATTTCTAATATAATAAGATTAGATGGTAAATTATATCATACTAAAAATTCACTTCATAGAGTTCCTGTAAGATTAGGGCAAGATTCTTTTTTGACTAGTAAAATAGCTGATTCTTCTAAAAATAAGTTAATGAATACTATACTATCATTTAAGTTCCTTATGGAAGCCAATGAGATTAATGAATATTTAGCATACGCTACTTCAGCTCTTAGAAACGCGTCTAATGGACAGGAAATATTAGATTATGTTTTTAGGGAAACAAAAATTAAAATTGAAATAATATCCGGTAAAAAGGAATCTGAAATAGTTGCCAGTAATGATATGACTGATCATATAGGTAATTCACCAAATTATTGTTTTGTTGATGTTGGTGGTGGCAGTACGGAAGTAATTATATATAAGAATCATAAACTACATAAATCAAAATCTTTTAAAATTGGAGGAGTAAGATTATTAAATGATTTGGTTTCTGAGGAATCATGGGATGAATTTAAGTTTTGGTTACTAGAAAATGCATCTGAAATAAAAAAAATTAAATTAGTAGGTATTGGTGGTAATATTAATAAAATATTCAAGCTTTCAGGCAACAAGTATGGAAAACCTTTATCTAGCTCAAAATTTAAGTCTACAATAAAAAAATTAAAGAAAACTTCATTAAAGAAAATGCTCTTAGATTTAAAGCTTAATCCTGATAGGATTGATGTAATACTTCCTGCTGGAAAAATTTATTATTTCCTTATGAAAACCTTAAGCATTAAAAAAATATATGTTCCTAAAATTGGTTTGGCAGATGGAATGGTTAAAAAAATAATAAATTCAAAAATCAAGTTTTAAATCTGTTTTTAGTTTTTCAATTGTGGGATTAATTTCCTTTAACTTTTCATATTTTTCTTTTGGAGTTAGGAAAAATTCTTTATTAGCTTCAATATTAACTTCAAATTTTAAAACTAAATAATCATTTTTCAAACTTGATTTTAAAAATCGTGTTAAATCTTGTTTAATTTCAATTAGCTCTTTCTTACTTGATTTAGTTGGTACATTATAAACAATATTTCTTTTGTCCTCAATTTTTGGTTCATTTAGAGTTAATAAACTTGAATAATTCCCCTTTCCTTTTTTTTCTAATTCATTTGAATACAAATTCCATTTTTCTTTTAAATTATAAATTTCTAACTCCTGATCTTTTTTTTCTTTAGAACTTTCAATTTTTTTTATTTCATCATTAATTTTTTTTTTAAGTTTTAGGCTAGATAAAGAAAATGCAGAAACATCAGTATTAATTTTATTTGTATTTATTTCTTTTTTAGGCTTAAATTCAATTTCATTTTTTTTTAAATCTTTTTCATTTTTTGAAGATTCTTTTATTTCAACAGAATTTGTAATTTCTTGAATTTGGTCAGGTTTTTTTAATTCTGATTTTTTTTTTTCAATTTCACTAGTTTCAATTCCTGAGTCTTTATCTTTGATTGAAGAAATTTTCATTAAAAGTATTTCAACTAAAAGTCTCTTGTTTTCAATTTCCGAGAATTTAAAAATTGAATTTTCTATTTTGGTTATTCGTTCAATAATTTCAGATTTTGAAATTTTTTTGGACTGTTCCAATAAAAGTTTATTAGTAGATTCGTTTATCAAAAACTGTTGAGAATTTGTTGATTTAATAATTAATAAATTTCTATAATGATTTGCTAATCCAATAAGAAATTCTTTTTCGTCAAATCCTTTTTCTGTAACACTGTTAAAAATCATAATTACTTCTACTATTGAACCTGTAATTGTTTTTTCAACAATATTAATATATGTTTCTTCATCTAAAACATTTAGGGTTTTTGACGTTTCTTCGATTGTAATATTTTTATTGGTAAAACTTATTAATCGATCTAAAATAGTAAGAGAGTCTCTAATTGATCCATCGGATTTACTTGAGATAATTTTAAGAGCTTCTATGTCATATTCTACATTTTCATTCTCACAAATTTGTTGTAAGTTCTTAGTAATTTCAATTTCATTGACTCTATTAAAATCATAGATTTGACATCTGGACAAAATTGTCGGAAGTATTTTGTTTTTTTCTGTTGTGGCCAAAATAAAAACTATGTATGGAGGGGGTTCTTCCAAAGTTTTTAAAAAAGCATTTTCAGCGCTTTTAGATAACATATGAACTTCATCAATAATATATACTTTGTATTTTCCAATCTGAGGAGGAATTCTAACTTTATCAATTAAGTCACGAATGTCTTCAACTTTGTTGTTAGATGCAGCATCAAGCTCAAAAATATTAAAAGAAAGATCATCATGCAGGGTAAATTTGTTAATTTCTCTAGCAAATATTCTAGCACAAGATGTTTTTCCAACTCCTCTAGGTCCACAAAATAAAATTGCAGAAGGAATTTTTTGATCAGCAATTGAGTTTTTAAGAGTTTTAGTTATATTTTCTTGTCCTATGACCTTTTCAAACAAATTGGGCCTATATTTTAAAGAAGAAACAACAAACTTACTCATAACTACAAATATAGACTAGTGATCCATTTTTTTATATAAAAAAATAAAATATATTACATTTGTTATGGCAGACTTCCTTATCGCTTTTTAAAGAGGAAAGTCCGGACACCATTGAGTATCACAGTGGGTAACACCCACCGCTAGTAATAGTAGGAATAGTGCAACAGAAAGTATGTACAGTTCGGCTGTAGTGAAATCATGTAAACTCTGTGAGGTGAAACGCCAAGTAAATCAATGCTAGAGGATTACTCATCCGAAATTGAAGGGTAGGCGGTTAGAACATATTAGTAATTTTGTGTCAAGATAAATGATAAGGCTAGACAGAATCCGGCTTACAGGTCTGCCATTTTTATAAAAAATCTAATGACTGGGGGCCACAATTAAATAAAAGATCTAATATACTCAAGTCATTAATAAATCCATTTTTTTCCTGAAATGTTTGAATATATTTTTTATTTTTTTCTTTTGACCTTTTAATATTAATGATTTCATAAGATGAATTATTGATTCTTGAATTAATTTTTAAAACTCTGTTCTTAAGTTCTAGATTTAAGCATTTTGAAATTAATTCAATTGAAGCTAAGTTTAGATTAAAAAGTTTTTTGAAATCCTTGTTAAAAAGTTCAATAAGATAACTTTCATAATATTCATAATAAGGTGAGGATTGGTAGGCTATTTTAATTGATTTAAAATGTTTTCTTTTCCATCCGTGATCATTTTCAATTTCAATTTCAATAAACTTTCTTTTTTTTCCTGTACCTGAGTGTTTTATTGGAACAGTAAGCATCAATAAACCATTAGCTCCGTGAATGTATGTTCTGTTTCTTAAAGTTTGTTTTTTATAATAAGAGTCAATATCCCAACTACAATTTTTGAGGATGTACTTCCAATGCGAAATTGGAGGGAAATATGCTGGAATTAGAGTAATCAAAATTAAATTTTCTTTTTCAGTAAAAATTTATTTATTGACCAAATTAAAACAACAAAGATTATGAAGTGTATGAAATAAGATTTTGGTTCACCATCCTCATGGATTGTAGTGAAGACTCTATCCCATCGTATTTTCCAATTTTTAAATCCATCATTAATTCCTTCAATACTCATCCAAATAAAAATCGGCTTACCTAAAATATGATCATCAGGAACAAACCCCCAAACTCTACTGTCCTCTGAATTATATCTGTTGTCTCCCATCATCCAATAATAATCCATTTTAAATTTATAGCTATCAACAATTTGATTATTTATAATTATTTTCTGATTTTGAACATCTAAAGTGTTTTTTTCATAATCCCTAATGATTTTCTTATATAATGGTAAATTTTTTAAATTTAATTTAACTATTGCATCTTTTTTTGGAATAACTAATGGCCCAAGATTATCTTCATTCCAATCATATGAAATATCGTTAGGAAAAAATGATGTATTGTAGGATTTATTTTTATTGTAATCCCTAACAATACTATCAACTATAGAGCTTTTATTTATTAATTTAAAATCATTTTCAGTCAAACTGAGGCTCTTTACAGTTTCAGTAACCTCTTTGATTGATAATCGGTTTTTGATAATAATATTTTTTGGAATTCCATTAGATCCTGTTATGATTGAAAAATTTTCAGAATTATTATCAGTTATATTTAGAATGAATGGTCTAAGAAACTCGAATGATCTTTGATTTCTCTTCGAAACTATAAACTTTCTTTGAAAGTCTGAAATTCCAAGTTTTGATAATTTTTGACTTGAAATACCATCCTTTGAATATGCAAGATATTTATAAACTGGTTTCGCTCTGTATGGAAATTCACTGATATCATTATTTATATAAATTAATCCATTTTTGAGTTCTAGAGTATCACCTGGTATTGCAACACATCTTTTTACGTAATTAGATTTTTTATCTATAGGTTTTTTAACACCTTTTTCTTTAATAAAAAACTGTCTTACTGTATCAGCTGGCCAGTTGAATGTCACAATTTCATTTCTTTTTACTTTTTGGATTTTTGGTAATCTCAAGTAGGGTAGTTGTGGTTTATTTAAATATGATCTGATACCTGTTCCAACGATTGTATCATGAACCATTGGAAAAGCAACAACTGTTTTAGGTACTCTTGCTCCATAATGATATTTGCTTACAAATAGAAAATCTCCAATTAATAGAGATTTTTCTAAAGATCCAGTTGGAATTATAAATGGCTGAATAAAATATGTGTGTACAATAGTTGCTAATGTTATCGCAAAAATTATTGAACTTAACCATTCTCCAAAATTTGAAGAATTAGTAATGGATATGTCTTTATTATATATAATATTATTCGAATAATTAATTTTATATAGATAAAAACCTAAGGTTACTACAGATAATATTGTATCTGTTAAAGATTTTTTACCATAACTTTTAGCAGTTTGAACCCATATTATCGGAAAAATCAAAAGGTTTACTATTGGAATAAAAAGTAATATTAGCCACCACCATGGTCTTCCGATTATTTTAAGCAGAACAAGCCCGTTATAAATGGGTATAAAACTTAGCAATGAGCTATAACCAGCAAACTTGTAAAGTTTCCAAGTTCCAAAACCATGAATAAGTTGAATAAAAATGAAAAAATAAAGCCATTCCGTCCAAGTCATTATTAAAAATTAAAGCTGTTTAAAAAATCATTCATAGTATATACACCTTTCTTATTGTAAATCCACTCTGAACACATTACTGCTCCTAATGCAAAGTTCTTTCTCGATTTTGCGTTATGTGAAATAGAAATTGAATCATTTTCAGATTCAAATTTAACTTCATGATACCCTTTTTCGTCTCCGATTCTTTCGCATTTAATATTAAGTTTATTAGTGTCTTTATCCAACGACCATTCAGAAAAAGATGAATATTTTAAAATATCATCTGCAATTTTTATAGCAGTTCCACTTGGCTTATCAATTTTTTTTGTGTGATGTTTTTCAAAAACTGAAACTTTGTATTCATCTTTATTGAACATTTCTTTTGCTAAAAACTTGTTGAGTCTAAAAAAAAGATTGACCCCAATACTAAAATTTGGAGAATAAATGAACGTACCATTTTTGGTAATACAGTATTCATTTATCAGTTCAAATTGGTCAAGCCAGCCCGTTGTTCCACAGACAACAGGCACGTTGTTGTCAATACATAATTTTATATTATCAACAGCACTATCTGGTGTTGAAAATAAAATTGCGACATCACATCCACTTATATTTTTGTCATTAGTATCATGGTCAATTATTTTTAAAATTTCATGACCTCTAGAAATTGAAATTTTTTCAATTTCTTGACCCATATTTCCATATCCAATTATTGCAATATTCATCAAAAATTTAAATTAAGTTTCATTCCAAATTGATTTCCATATAAGTCATTTGAATTTTCAAAAAATGGTTTTAGTGATAAGTTTTCATTTACATTATAATCTAACAAATGTGCATCTATGTTTGCATCTAAAATATTTAAAAAATAAAAACCAACAATAAAAACCATAGATAAATCCTTATATCTTCTGTGAAAATTTTGACCATCTAAGAGTCTTTCATCATTAATAATTATCCCTTGAAATTCATCATCAGTAAAACCAGCTTTTCTGCTTTTATATGCATTTCTGTATGACCAATATTTTTTTTTATTAAAATCATATGAATATCCAGAAATTCCTAATGCTGCGTAAACAAGCGGAACTTTCCATAATTTATCATTATAAATTTGGCCTAGACCAGGTATTACAGCAGAATAAAACGCTGCTTTTGAAGGTCGAAGAATATTAATTTTATAATCTTCTTCAACTTCTTGAGAGTAAATTGTGTTTGATATTATTATTGCTAAAAAAAAAATATTTGATAATCTAGTCATTAAATTTTTTTAAATTTTCAATAATTTCTTTATCTGATTCAAATTTAAAAATAATATGAGCTTTATCTTTTGACAATTTTAATGATAAATTTAAGCCTGTTTTAATCTCAATTTTAGAAAATTCTTTTTTAATATCATCCGTAATTATCTTTATATTATTTTTAGATTTATTACTGTTTGAGTTCCTGACTAGTTTTTCAGTATCTCTTACTGACAAATTATTTTTTAAAATTTTCTCATAAATAAGTAATTGATCATCTTGGTTTTCAATGTTAATCAGAGCTCTACCATGTCCCATACTAATAAATTTGTCTCTTATACCTGATTGTATTACCGGATCAAGTTTAAGAAGTCTTATATAGTTTGTAATTGTAGTTCTGTCTTTCCCAACTCTTTTACTCATTTCATCATGAGAAATTTTTAATTCGCTGGTTAGTCTATGATATGTGATAGCTATCTCAATTGGATCTAAATCTCTACGTTGGATATTCTCAACTAGAGCCATTTCAAGTGATGTTTGATCATCAGCTGTTCTGATATAAGCTGGAATATGTTTTTTATTTAATTGCTTGAATGCTCTTAATCTTCTTTCTCCAGAAATTAAAATAAAATTTTCATCAATTTTCTGAACCGTCACAGGTTGAATTAAGCCCAATTCATTAATTGATGATGCTAATTCATCTAATGATTTTTTATTAAAATTTGTTCGAGGTTGATTTGGGTTAAGACTTATTTTATCAATTTCAATTTCATTTAATAAATAAGATTTTTTACTTATTTCGAATCTGTTATTGTCATCATCACTCAAAATAGCTGATAAACCCCGACCTAACACTCTTTTTTTATACGCTTTAGCCAAACTGATTTAAATTTATGATTTCTTGAGCAAATTTAATATAACTTTTCGATCCTTGACTGGTAGCATTATAAACAATAATACTTTCGCCGTAGCTAGGAGCTTCACCTAAGCTAACATTTCTTGGAATGATTGTGTTAAAAACCATTCCTCCAAAATGTTTTTTAACATCATCTTTAACTTGATTAGATAATCTTAATCTGGAATCATACATTGTTAGTAAAACCCCTTCAATCTCAAGATCTTGATTGTGTACACTTTGAACTCCTTTTATAGTATTTAAAAGTTTCCCTAAGCCCTCTAGAGCATAATATTCACATTGGATTGGAATGATAACTGAATTTGACGCTGTTAAAGCATTTAGAGTTATTAAGCCAAGTGAGGGTGGACAATCAATTATTAAAAAATCATAATTTTTTGAAATATTTTTTAATACTTCACTAAAAATACGCTCTCTTTCATTAATATCTATAAGTTCAATTTCAATTGCAACTAAATCAATATTTGCTGGAATTAAATCTAAGTTTGGACTATTTGTCTTAATAATTGCATCCTCAGGTCTACATTTTTTTAATAATACGTCATATGTTGATAAATTAAATTCATTAGAGTTTACACCAATTCCAGAAGATGCATTTCCTTGTGGGTCAGCATCAATTAATAAAACCTTTTTTTCTAATACACCTAATGATGCAGCAAGACTAACAGATGTTGTAGTCTTTCCAACACCTCCCTTTTGATTAGATATTGAGATTATTTTACCCATTATTCTTCAGTGTATTCAATTATATAAATTTCTTCATTTTCTTTCTTCATATATAACTTTTCTCTTGCATACCTTTCTAAGCTGTCAATATTTTGAAGAGATGATATTATCTTTTTATCAATTGATATTTGGTCCTCAAGTTCAGCTTTTCTTTCATTTAGCTGATTGATCTCTTTTTGTAATTTAAGATTTACAAGAATTGAATTAGAATCAAAAAATAAAATCCAAAATAAAAAGATTGTAAAAGTTATAAAGTAAATATTACTAAATAACTTGAAGTATCTATTGTTTTTTATTTTTATTAATAATTTCATCAGAAAGTAACTCTAACTCTTGGAATAATAGATCATGTTGAACGTAATCTTTAAAAAGTAATTTAGCATATTTCTTAGTAGGCTCTACAAACTCCTCATGCATCGGATTAATCATTTTCTCAAATCTTTCTAAAACATCTAATTTTTTTCTTCCTCTTTCAACTAGATCTCTTTTTATCCTACGTTTAATTCTTAAATTAACATCTACATCCAAAAATATGGTTAAATCAAAAAAATTTCTAATATTTTTTTTAAACAATATGAACAATCCATCTATAACTAAAACATTAGATTTTCCGACAGGATTAGTTATGTGTTTTCTCAGATGTGTTTTGTAACAGTAAGTAGGTGTATTTACCAATTTTCCTATTCTCAATAACTTAAGATGTTGATAAAAAAGTTTAAAATCGATGCTATCAGGATGATCAAAATTTACTAAAGCTCTTTGTTTTATTGATAAATGTCCTAAGTCTTTATAATAATTATCAAGCATTAAATAATCAGACTTAATCTCTTTATTGTCAAAAAAATTAATTATTTCTCTTGAAAGTCTACTCTTTCCCGAAGCAGTTCCACCACATACACCAATAATAATCATTATTTATTTATTAGTTCCTCAACATATTCCTTTGTTATCATTTTTTCATATTTATTTCCCCATGAATTAAGTATATAATTCATAACATCAGCTACTTCATCACTGTACAATCCCATATTTTCCATTTGACTATCATAAACAACTCCATTTACAACTATTTCACCTTCAATTCCTCCTTGCTTTACAGCAATTATACTTTCCTTTATATGTGTGAATAAAAAATCAGATTTTGCTAAAGGAGGGTAAACTCCTTTGGCTCCATTTCCGTCAGGTGAATGACATCTTAAACACAAATCCTCGTAAAGGTTTTTGCCTCTATCTATAGATTTTTCTTTTTCCTGTGAAAAAATAACAATACTAAAAAGTAAAAAAAAAATAAATCTCATTTTTTGGGTACTATTTTAAATATACCTTTATTCTCAACTGCTATGTAGATAAATCCATCTGGACTTTCTTTAACATCTCTTACTCTACCTATTGAATCAGCAACCTTTTCTCTATATATAACCTTATTATTCTTATTCAATTTAATTCTTTCCAAATACTTAAACTTAAGAGAACCTGTTAGTAAACTGCCTTTCCATCCTTTATATCGTTTGGTGCTAACATAAGTAAATCCTGAGGGAGCAATAGAGGGGATCCAATAATAAAGTGGTTGTTCCATTTCAGGATGTTCTTTTTCATTTGTAATGATTGTTCCACTATAATTAATGCCGTATGTAATCTTTGGCCAACCATAATTTTTTCCTTTGTTAATAATATTTATTTCATCACCACCTTTTGGACCATGTTCATTTGTCCAAATTTCGCCAGTTTTAGGATGTAAGAACATACCTTGAGGATTTCTATGGCCATATGAATAGATTGCTTTTTTTGAATTTTTTTCATTAAAAAATGGATTATCATTAGGAATAGTTCCATCATCATTAATTCTGTAAATTTTACCCCCATCTAAAGTTAAATCCTGTGGAAGCTTGTCTCTGTTCCCCCTGTCTCCAATTGCAAAAAACAACTTACCATTATTATCAAACTGTAACCTTGAGCCAAAGTGTTGACCTTTAGTTGAGTTTCCTTTAGCTTTATAGAGCAGTTTTACGTCGACTAGTTGATTACCAATTAGTTTTGCTCTGCAAATAGCTGTATTACCACCACCCTCATCCCTTGATCCAGATGCATAAGACATGTAGATTAATTTATTCTCACTAAAGTTAGGATGTAATTCTAGATCCAATAATCCACCCTGACCTCTTAAATAAACTTCTGGAACATTTTGTATTTTAGTACTTTTTCCATCCTTTATTATGAAAATTTCACCCCTTTTTTCCGCATATACAATTGTTTCTTCATCTAAAAATTCAATACTCCATGGAATATCAACTTTTTCAAAAACATTAACCAATTCATAGTTATTAATTTTAGGACTAACAATCGTTTTATCTTTTTGTGCACATGAAGCATTCAGAAATAGAATAGACAATAAAATAAGTTTAATATTTTTCATTATGTGAATTTAGTAAAAAAGTCGGGATGACAAGATTTGAACTTGCGACCCCACGCACCCCATGCGTGTACGCTACCAGACTGCGCCACATCCCGAATGGACAAATATATGTTTATTATGATTCATATATTTATATTATTATGAAATTAAAAGTTGTTTTTTATTTGTTGTTTTTTTCACTTTTATCGTGTAATAAAACAACTGATAACCACCCTAATATTATTATTTTTCTAACTGATGATCAAGGCTGGGGAGATTTAAGTTTTCATGGAAATACAAATATTAAAACTCCTAATATTGATAATATAGCTAAAAATGGAGTTAGTTTCAATAGATTTTATGTTAGCCCAGTTTGCTCACCAACAAGGGCAGAACTATTAACAGGAAAACATTTTGTTAGAAGTGGAGTTAATGGAGTAACAAAAGGATATGAAAGAATGAATATAGAACATGAACTTATTTCAGACTTTTTAAAAAATGAAAATTATAATACAGGCTTATTTGGTAAATGGCATAATGGTTCACAACCACCATATCATCCTAATAACAGGGGATTTAACGAATTTTATGGTTTTACAGCAGGACATTGGGGAGATTATTTTAACCCAGTTTTAGAGAACAATGGTAAAATTGTTAGGGGAGATGGATATATAATCGATGATATAACCAATAAATCAATTTCTTTCATGGAAAATTCTGATTCTCCTTTCTTTACTTTGATTACTTACAATACTCCTCATTCACCTATGCAAGTTCCAGATTCATTTTTTGAAAATATTGAAGTTAATTTACAGGGTAGATATGCTGATAAAGAGAATATAATCAAAACACAAGCAGCTTTAGCTATGGTAGAAAATATTGATTATAATGTTGGAAAAGTTATCAATAGTCTTAAGAAAAATAATAAATATAAAAATACAATTATAATCTTCTTTAGTGATAATGGTCCTAATGGTAACAGATGGAATTTAGAAATGAAGGAAAGAAAAGGAAGTACTAATGAGGGCGGTGTTAGAGTTCCTTTTTTTATACAGTGGCCAAAAAAAATTAAGAGTGGATTAGTTGTTGAACAGATTACTAGTGTTATGGATGTGTTTCCATCATTAA